>CACWIN010000056.1 GCA_902760965.1 uncultured Bacteroidales bacterium
GGATGACACCCGTCTCATATCGATGGCTATGGAGGTGACATCGGCCTCAAACTACAAGAACCGCCTGCAGGACAACATGAACGAGTACGTAGATGTGATTTCGTTCAACCAGTACATCGGCTGGTACAGGGATGTCAACGACGCGCCCAAGATGGTATGGGAAATCCCGTATGACAAACCGGTTATAGTAAGCGAGTTTGGAGGCGGCGCCCGATACGGCCTGCACGGCGATAAGAACGAGCGCTGGACCGAGGAGTTCCAGGAGAACCTCTACATAGAGAATCTGGCCATGCTGGACAAGATAGAGGGTCTGGTAGGCACCACCCCCTGGATCATGAAAGATTTCCGCTCACCACGCCGCGTACTTGACGGCATCCAGAACTACTACAACCGCAAAGGCCTCTACTCCGACAAGGGCGAGAAAAAGAAAGCCTTCTACATCCTCCAATCCTGGTACAGCACAAAATGATACCATTGGGGACGGTTCCGTTTGGCTCGTTTTTAACAAATGAGCCAAACGGAACCGTCCCCAATGGCCCGCATAAAGAGATTAAACGCGTACTCCGGTTGCTTGCTCAACCCTGGCTTCACCATCTTTACAGGAGATAGCCCACGTAGCTTTGTTTTCACCGGCAGCATTCTTAAGATAAACAGTGACAATAAATTCCTGATCACAATAGTCCTCTGATTGTGCAATTCCCTCTGCATGTGCACCAAGTCTTGTGTTTAAGTCTTTTATTGCATCTTCCAGTTTTGTATTCTCATATTTAGCTTCACTGAGTGCAAGCCTGAGAGTCTGATTAAGTACGCTAACTTCTGGGCTTGACAAAGTGCCAGGAGTTGTAACTTCGGCCGATGCTATGTAAGTACCGGTTTCAGAGGCTTCATCGTTGTCCTTGTCCTTGTCGCAAGATACCATAGTGGCCACCATAGCAAAAGCGACCATCATAATTGAAAAAACTTTCTTCATTGTTTGATATTTAAATTGGTTAATAAATAGGTAAATGCAAACATAGTAAAAAATTTAATAAGTGATACCATTGGGGACGGTTCCGTTTGGCTCGTTTTTAACAAACGAGCCAAACGGAACCGTCCCCAACGGCATCATTCGCTCTTGATTACATCGGCAGGATTCTGAGACAAAGCTTTGCGGATGTTGTTAAAGATAATAAGGCCGATAAAGACAATCATGCCCAGCAGGACCAAGATATATGTCCATACGCCTATTGGAGCCTGCCTGACGTAACCGGACTGCCAGTGGTGCATTATGACGGTCCCCACCGGGAATGCCACAACTGCACTGGCAATAATAACCGGCAGATAGTCAGCAACAAACAAACGCAGCACATCGGAACGCTTGGCACCGTTTATCTTACGTACGGCTATTTCGCGGCGGCGGCGCTCGCAAGAGAGTGAAACTATGCTGAACACGCCGCTAACGGCAATGATTATGCAGACAATGGTTATAATGAGCAGGAACTTACCCAATGCCAGCTCGGATTTAATGTAGTTGTTTACGTAATCATCCTCCATATTTCTGATTACATGATAGACTCCTGGATGAACGCTCTCAAAAACACTGGTAATCTTATCCTTAAGTGTATTCCAGTCTGTCCCCTCCTTGAACCTGAACATGAACAGATTGGGTTGATTCACTCCCGATATGCTGTTCTCAGGATCATATTTATACACCAGAGGTATGGTGGCATCCTTTGGGCTCGTATAGCACACATCCTTGATTACACCCTTGACAATCAATGGATTGTAATAACAGAATATGGTTTTACCTACAATCTGGTCTGTGCCTCCCAGCATATTGGCGAGAGTCTCGCTTATTACAACCGCATTCTCCTGCTCGTTCTCCCTGCTGAACAGTTCGCCGGCAACAGGCTGTATCTCAATCATATCAAGATAGTCACGGTTTGCCTCAATGTAAATTACGCTGATATCCTGATCGGCAGTCATGCTCTCAAAAGAAGTATCGATGGTAACTGCAGAACTGGTATGGTATTGAAAATAGGAGTCAAATCCATACACCACCATATCCATCTCGGGTAGCTGCTTAAGCTGTTCCCTTACAGCATCCACCTCGGTTTCATTAAGCCCGAATTGGTATATGGAGCCTATATTGTGCTTTACGTATCCCATATCCCTGGAGCCAATCATAAAGTTTATCTGCCTCTGCATTACAACCGTGCAGAATATGGCGCACAGACTTATAGCCAGCTGGAATCCTATGCTCATCTTATAGCCGGCTGTAGTACTGACGCGCCCCAAAGAATGGCCAAGATACCTTGAGAGTTGTCTTTTGCTTACGGTCGATGTAATGACCGATGCCATCATGACCGATATCCCCCCTATCGCCACGGCATACAGCATATATCCGCCAATAAATGAGCCGAAAGGTTGGTCTATTGTACTGAATCGGGTAAAATATGGCAGTGAAAAGATGCATAAGAAAGCCCCTACTACGATTGCCGAAACGAGCACTACCGATATCTCTACAATAAACATCCTGAGAATCTGCACAGGAGTAGCACCGTTTGCATACCGCAGAGATATCTCACGCATCCTAATGCCGATACGGGTTACCAGCATGGTAAAATAGTTTGTCAGTGAGCAGACTATCATAACCAATCCAAGAATCAGCAGCACAATTATATATCGGACGTTAAGGTTCATGACTGTAAGTGCCTCCTCCTGTCTGAGTTTGGTTATTGGCACCAGTTTATAGTTATTGGCATCCATCAGCGTATATGTAAACTCCTGTCCGTACTCATCTGTATAGCTATGGGTAGAAAGCAGGGTATCATTGGCAATCATATCGGCCAATTGCCCTACATTATCCCTGCTTACCCGCACAAAGTCCAGTGAAGTAAGCACATACCTGGTGTTATACCTGTTTATGTCATACCCCTTAAGGAAATCATAGTAGATCGATGTAGGTTCCATGGGGTTATCAATAACTGCTTTCACGGTGAGCTGTCCCTGGTCCGTAAACAGAGTCTTGCCAATTGCATCACCTCCAAACAGAAGGTCGGCGTTTTTCAGGGTTATGGCTGCATCATAATCGGATAGATTAAGGATACTCTCTCCCTCTAACACCTTAACATCAAAGAAATTCTGGAAACGGCCATCAATGACAACGCCTTTCAGGGTGTATTCCGGTTTTCCGTCACGCATTATCTTATAGTCGTGCGGCATCTCGCATCGGGCCCACTCCTCTATCTGCGGATATTTTCCGGCAAGATAATCTCCCTCAGGATATGATGTATAAGGGCGGAATTCATGATCGGCAGCATTTGAATTCCTGCCCAATATCAGGTAAATGTTATCGGCATCACGGTGAAATGTATCAAAACTGTGTTCATACCTTATCCATATATAGGTAAGGGAGCAGAAAACCATTCCCAGCGCAACGGAGAGAATTCCAATTATTGTCTGCAGTCTGTACTTGGCCAGATTGCGAAAGGCTATTTTCAGATTGTGGCTAAACATATGGTTCTTGTTTTATTTCCACTCCAAAATTATCCCAGCCTTACCGCATTGGCCAAATAATAATGACAAAAACAAATTGTCAGCGCAAAAATCGTCTAATTTTTTGACACTTTAGGGGCACAAAGGGGACGGTTCTTTTTGTGCCCCTTTGTGCCCCTACTTTGCGTTTAATGCGACTTATTTAAAGCCAGTCTGTGCCCAAGGAATCCACTTCTGGACTTCCTTGTCTGCCAGAGTCTCGTCAACATGCATGATTATGGTGTTGGCATCCTCCTTACCCAGCAGGAACTTGTCAATGAATGCCTCAACCTCAGGATACTGGCTCTTGGGGAGCTGGCAGTGTCCGTGACCGCCCTGGATTGAGAATCCCATACGGTCCTCAATACCGAATTTCTTCCAAACCTCACGTGCTGCTACGCAAGATACGTATCCAGCCTCATCGGCCAACCACTCATAGTCAGTGTTACCCAGCATAAGCAGGGCACGCGGGCAAATCAGAGCGCAGAGCTCGTGGTGATCATACGGAAGCTTTGATACGTTCTCATCCTTCCAGTCCCACATGGACTTCATGAACCAGTGCTCATCGGTGGCACCCAGGTTCTCAACCTTACCAAGGGTCTGTGATACACGCCATGCAGCAGCACCGCCACCACCAGGCTCCTGAGCAATCGTCAGAGCGATACGCTCATCCATAGCACCTGACCAGAGAGCCATCTTACCGGCATATGAGCAACCTGTAATACCGATGTGCTTCATATCAATCTTGCTGGCAGCGCCTACAATCTCCAGACCGTCAATAAGGCGGCTTACACCCCATGTCCACTCTGAATAAGCACCGTTGTCAACCAGCTCGGGATAGAGACGGTCAAAATTGTAAGTACCACGGCCATCCTTCTTCTCACCGCCGCCAAAGCCGCCCATCTGTGAGTAGCTGTTTACCTGACGCTCGCTAAAGTTCATTGTAGCGATTTTGCGCTCGCTGAAGAACTGACGAGGCAGGCTGTTGTTTGATGCACCGATCATGAGAGGGAACGGACCGTCACCCTCGGGATATGTGATATTGGCCGAAATCTCAAGAGTCTCACCGTTACGTGTAACCTTGACTGTCAGTTTGTTACCCTCAAGAGTAGCCTCAATGTCCTTCTTGTCAACCATTGGCTTTTCGCCAATCTCATAGTGCTGAAGTTCGCGAACAATCTCGGCACGACGCTTTTCCCAATCCTTGAACTTTTTTACCTGCTTGTTGCTGTTTGAGAACTCAAACGGGTTAGGCAGGGTTTCAAGGCTCTTTGCATCATTTACAGTGGGGAATGCGGGAGCGGGATACTTGGCACCGGCAAATTCCTGATCATATACCAGAGGAATTGATTTTTGTGCCATTGCAGGAATAACCGCCAGGACTGCGGCGGCCATCATAATTGATTTGATACTCTTCATTTTGATTGTATAAGTTATTGGTTAATAATTCTCAATTAGTGTCCCCAAAGATAGGTTTATATTTAATATAATGAATCCTCAATCAGGTTAAACCTTCAAAATATCTGACATTATTCATAAGCTCATATGCAATTTGACCGGCAAGTGGTCCGAATAGCCACCTTGATAACGCCGTCCGTTGTATGTCCTGAAAGGTTTAACCCCACCGTATTTATCATCGTCAATTACAAGAAACGGATAATTCATGATCTCCGCACCTACAACTCCTGTACATCCCAGGCCGTTCAACAACGATGCCGACACAATAAACTGGTCATACTTGTCCCATACGCCCTCATATTTGTAACTCCCGTCATCCAACGGATCCATAAGCGTTACCAGTTCACGGTCTTTAAGTCTTTCGCCCGATGCAAACGAATGCGCCTTAAGTCCATCGCGTATAGCCGGATCATCGGGACCGTCATTCAAATCACCCATTATGATGACATACGGTTTACGGCGTACATTAAAGATACTGTCAACTGACTCACGGACAGTCCGGGCTGCACAAATCCTCAGCTTCTCGGACTCATTCACACCGCCGTACCGGCTTGGCCAGTGACACACATAGACATCAAGAGTATCAAGATTCTCAAGCAGGCCGGTTACATGCAGGATATCCCTGGTTGCGCCTCCGCCGTATGGCTTAAGGTCAACCCTGATTGACTCCTGACTAATCAAACGGAAATAGCTTTTCCTGTACAACAGGGCAACGTCTATTCCCCTACGGTCAGGCGAATCGGTCATAACAAACCTGTATCCTGCATTCTTTAACGCGGAGCGTGACGTAAGGTCATTCAAGACCGTCTGGTTTTCGACCTCCGACAGTCCCACAAGCGCAGGTGCCTGGTCTTCATCGGCCGCAACTATTACCTTTGATATAGCATCCAGTTTATCCCAATATCGTGAACTTGTCCAGTGGTAATCGCCATCGGGGGTATATGCATCATCATCCTTCAAGGGGTCATCCTGAGGATCAAACAGATTCTCGGCATTGCAGAACATGACTGTCATACTCTGCTGGGAGTACAAACAAACCGAAAACACTGTGCAAACCGTAAGGAAAAGGAAAAAACGTTTCATAGTATAATGTCATTTTGGTATAGGAACATATTGATAGCAACCGGCATCGGCACCTTTCACAGGCCGCTCAACTCCCGCAATATCCAAAGGCCATACTTGCGACAGGCTGTCGGCAATACCACGTGCCCTTGAAAGCGAATCCAGCCTGAACACGGACTTGAATCCGTCAATGGAGTTGTTTATAAAATTGGCGGCACCTCCACCCTTGGTCTTATGATGGTCAAACTTTACGTAATGATAGTGAAAATCAAGGGAATCGGTTGTCATGACAAGCGAATAGTCAAAACTGTAGCTATCTGTCTGCTTTATGGAATCCGGCAGTTCAACAACAACCTCATTGGCATGTCGGCCTGTAATTATGCAGTTCCTGAATTGCGCTCCTGCAAACGGCACGTTCACATTGTCACGACTGTCCCTTATCACCACCGCCTGCTTTCCAACACTCCATAACGAAAAGTCCGCAATTGTGCAGAACGTAAAGTCCGACTTACCGCCAGCAATATCCAGACACGATGCTCCGGCATTGGTAATCTGCGAGTTAGCCACATCAATACTGCAACCCGTCACTTCAATTCCGTTACCTTCAACATTATGCACGATACTGGAATACATGTTGAACTTAACCTTATCGGCCGATGCACTGTCGGCCTTAATTCCAAACGTTCCGCCGTGTATATCGCAGTAACTGAGCACATTGTCATAGCTTCCGCTCCTAAAGCGTATGCCTCCCCATTGAGCGGCAAGCAGGTCATAAGGCACCGGAGGCTCTGTAAGCATCACGTCCAGACGGTCACCCCGCATAAGTATCATGCTGTCAGGCGTACCCTGGGCAATAAGTTTTCCGGCCACATCAAGAACGGCGCCGCTATGGAAATAGAGTCTTGTTCCGGGACTCAGCGTAAGCGTTGCATCGGCTGCCACGCTAAGGCTGTCAAATATTATGAATGGCAGACGGGCCGAGAGCACCGTATCGGAAACTATCGTAAGACCGCGCAGCCTGACAGCATTCTGTCCGTGAGCCGACAGTCTTACAAACTGTACGTTTCCACTCTCAAGAATGAATCGTATTGAATCAAAAGCATTGAAAAGTTCAGTTGACTGTGATTCCGGCATATTGACCGAAATGTAGCAGAACAGGCTGTCACCCGCAGGTATCTCCAGTCCCAGGACCGATGTACCCCCCTCGCCGTCCACATTCATGCGGAACGGACTGCCGGCACCTCCTCCCATTACGGCATCGAACCTCAAGCCCACATCGTTGCTGTTATAAATCATGAATTTGGCCGATGACGATGCAACACCTGAGAATACCGTATCCATACTCACTGTATCGGCCGAAAAGCCAAGCTTGTAGCGACTGTCGGTACTAAAATTCCAATCGTCCGTGCATGACCATAAAATCAGCACCGACAATATAAGATTCAATAACCTTAAGCGCTTCATGTAACGTTAAATGTGCATTTGAGTCGCTAAGTTAAAACGTAAATCGGAAATAAAAAGTATATTCGCGGTCCAAATGAGAGACAGGTTACTAAAATTCCTGAAAGACTGGATGCTTGTGATAGGTATGGTTTCCGGTGCGGGAGCATACCTTATATATATGCAGATTCCATCAATACACTCCGCAGGACCTGTATTGGAAGCCATCTGCCGCCGTGCCCAGCCCATTCTGCTTTTCCTGATGCTTTTCATAAGTTTCAGCCGCATTGAACCACGACAACTTAAACCCGCCAAGTGGCATATCAAAAACCTGCTGATCCAGGTGCTTATATTTCTGGCTCTCTGCTTCACGATAATATGGGCCATACACAGCAAATCTCAGGCAGCCGCATGGGTCATTCGTCACAGGATTCTGTTTGAGACAGCCATGCTCTGCATGATATGCCCCACAGCCACTGCATGTGCCGTAGTTACAGGCAAACTGGGCGGCGATATGGCGCAGGTAGTCATGTACACCATACTGATTAACCTTATAGTATCAGTAGTTGTGCCACTTACCGTCCCATTGCTTTACCCGCAGGCCGGCATAACCTTTGTGGCCGCATTCAGCCGCATTTTGGCAAAAGTTTTCCCGCTGCTTATCATGCCCTGCCTTACTGCGTGGGCTGTCAAGTGGCTTCTGCCGCGTATCCATGAATGGATAGCCTCCAAGATGAACCTCTCTTTCTATCTGTGGAGCGTATCCCTTACCATCGCCGTCATGATGAGCACGCGCGCCATCATCAAGAGCGGAGTTGGAATATGGACACTGGTAGGCATAGCGATAGTCTCCCTGGCTTGTTGCATATTCCAGTTCTGGGTAGGCCGCCTTAACGGCAAGAAAATCGGCTGTCGCATTGAGGCCAGCCAGGCATTGGGCCAGAAGAACACCGTATTCGGAATATGGATGGGTTACACCTTCTGGAATCCGCTTTTATCTGTAGCCGGCGGCTTCTACACCATTTGGCACAACGTCCACAACACGCGCCAACTCTACAAAAGGGCACAATAGGGACGGTTCTTTTTGTGCCCTTTTTTGTAACTTTGCGCAAATGGCTAACAGTTTCTCAGATAAAATCAGGAACTACATCAATAGCAACGGTCTATTGGAGGAAAGGACTAAAGTGATAGTCGGACTGAGCGGAGGTGCCGACAGCACAGCCCTGCTCCTTATCCTGTTACGCCTGGGCTACCAGGTTCATGCCGTACACTGCAACTTCCATCTGCGCGGTTCGGAGAGTGACCGGGACCAGCAATTCGTGACAGATCTGTGCAAAAAGCTGGGAGTTGAACTGGAAATATGCCAATACAACACTCAACAGTACGCATCGGACCACGGAATATCCATTGAGATGGCTGCCCGTGAACTGCGTTATACCGATTTTGAGCGTATAATGCATAAGTGCGGCGCAACAGCCATCTGCATAGCCCACCACCGCGATGATTCTGTCGAGACCGTTCTCCTGAACCTTATCCGCGGCACCGGAATCAAGGGCCTTACCGGAATCAAGCCTCGTAACGGCCATATAATCCGTCCGTTGCTGTGCGTCTCCAGGCAAGATATTGAAAACTGGCTCAACGGGATTGGCCAACCGTATGTAACCGACAGCACCAATCTTGAGACCGATTACACCCGCAACAAGATACGTAACCGGTTGCTGCCGCTTATGCGCAGCATCAATCCCGATGTCGACAATGCCATAAATGACACTGCCAAGCACCTGCAACAGACTTATGCAATTTACAGCAAAGCCATTCAAAGCGCAGTTGACAGGATTATCACTATCAGTGGCAGTATAACAACCATAAACATTCCGGAACTCAATAAAGAGGCCGATACCGAAGCCGTTCTCTTTGAGATTCTTGCTCCAATGGGGTTCAACAGCACGCAGATTGAGAATATCGTGGCTTTGCTTAATTCACAGCCAGGCGCCAAATTCATATCGGCAACCCATCAGCTTATCAAAGAGCGTGACTCTCTAACCGTATCACCTTTAGAGAACTCAACTTTCAAACCATTAGCCATTAGCCTTGAACCTGACACAACCTTCGCCCTACCCGACGGTTCTGTCCTGAACATAACCACGGCTCAGGCAGGCGCGCCCATATCAAGACTCCAGTCGGTAGCCACATTTGATGCTGACCTCATAAAAGGTCCCGTCATAATCCGGCCATGGCAGGAAGGCGATTGGTTCATACCTTTCGGGATGAAAGGCCGAAAACTGGTAAGTGACTATCTTACGGACTGCAAGGTTAGCGCTTTTGACAGACAAAGGCAGCTGGTGATTACTTATGGAAACGATATTATCTGGGTGGTTGGACACCGCACTGACAACCGTTATCGCGTAACAGACAAAACAAGAACTCAACTCATATTATCATTGTAATGAAATCTTATCTCAAGATTACTTTTGCACTTTTAACCATCCTGTTTTTTGGCAGTTGCCAGAAGGATACGGACGAAGCCCCTGAAGCCGAATGGTATCAGATTGTAAAAATTGACACCCTTGCCAGTTCCAATCTTATTAAATCCATAACAGGCATGGACATCGGCCTTGGCGTAGATGTTGTCAGGGCATCATTCCTTTATCACTCAAAAGCCAATGACGCCATTCTTACCCTTTCAGGATGCGTATGCTGGCCTATTAGAACCGCCACATGCTCCGACATCTGGTTTGAAAACCACTACACTACCTCCAAATGGGATCAGTGCCCATCACAGGCTCCCATGCCAGGTATGATAAAGTGTTCAATGTACAGAACCATATACGTAGGCCCCGATTATCAGGGATTAGGACTGTCACGAAATCTGCCTCAGCCCTATTTCAACACGGTTCTTCTGGCAGATCAGAGCATAGACTGTTTCAAGGCCGCTCTCTCACTTCTAAAGGATTGGGGACCTGAAGTATCGGAAAATTATTCAACATACAACATAGGCTACTCATTGGGAGGAGCAGTCTCGTTAGGTATAGCCCGCCGTGTTGAGCTGGATCCGGAAATCAGAGAAATAATGCATCTCAAACATAGTTATTGCGGTGCCGGACCATATGATCAGGGTGCCATGATGGACCTGTTTCTTTCACAGCCCGATGAGGTGTTGGATTTAGCCCTTTCAATTCCGTTTGCAATAAAGAGCATGCTCTTTACAAGTCCGTCTCTCAGCGCCAAATACAATGAATCCGATTTCTTTTCACAGGGACTGCTTGAAAGTGGCATACTTGAAAAGATGGATACCCGGAATTATGAGACAGACAATTTAAACAGTATGATGTACAATTCTGGGTACAACACGCCCAACACCATAATGTCGGCAGGTTTGTTACAGGACGGCACTCCTTTAGCCATAGCTTTCAGGCAGGAACTGGACAAGCTGAACCTGACAGTAGGTTGGACTCCAACAATACCCATATCCCTTTACCACTCAAAAGAAGACAAGATTGTTCCAATTGTATGTCTTGATAGTTTAAAAGCCAAAATGGGCGATAATACCAACATAACTATCCAGGTTTTTGAGACTGGCAATCACCAGGATACCGGTATAGAATTCTACAAAGCGGTACTTCTATAATTGACAATTAAAAAAGGTTCGGAAAAAATTCCGAACCTTTTTTTCAATTCTCAGTTTTCAACTCTTACTTCTTGGCAGCCAGAGCCTGAGCTACGTCAACGGCGCAAGCAACAGAGCAACCTACCATCGGGTTGTTACCGATGCCAAGGAAGCCCATCATCTCAACGTGTGCGGGAACTGAAGATGAACCTGCAAACTGAGCGTCAGAGTGCATACGACCCATGGTGTCGGTCATACCATATGAAGCGGGACCGGCGGCCATGTTATCGGGATGCAGGGTACGGCCTGTACCACCACCTGAAGCTACTGAGAAATAAGGCTTACCGGCCAGTACACGCTCCTTCTTGTAAGTACCTGCAACGGGGTGCTGGAAACGTGTGGGGTTGGTTGAGTTACCTGTGATAGATACGTCAACACCCTCC
>CACWIN010000057.1 GCA_902760965.1 uncultured Bacteroidales bacterium
GCTGAGCGTGGACAGCTTGACCTGTCGCAGGTCAACAAAGATGTGTTGGAGGATTGGCTAAAGGAGGATCTTTTTGCACGCAGTATAAAGGAGCGTGAAGGTCATCCTTCATTCGTGTTCTATGAGGGACCTCCCTCGGCTAACGGAATGCCCGGCATTCACCACGTCATGGCCCGTACCATCAAGGATACCTTCTGCCGCTACAAGACCATGTGCGGATATCAGGTTAACCGCAAGGCCGGTTGGGATACCCACGGACTGCCGGTTGAACTTGGCGTGGAAAAGAAGCTCGGCATTACCAAGGAGGATATAGGCAAAAAGATATCTGTCGACGACTACAACATGAACTGCCGTACCGAGGTCATGAAATACAAGGAACACTGGAGTGACCTTACACAAAAGATTGGTTACTGGGTGGACCTGGACAATCCGTATATCACTTATGACAACCGATATATAGAGACCCTGTGGTGGTTGCTCAAGCAGCTTTACGGCAAGGGTTATCTTTATAAAGGATACACCATCCAGCCTTACTCACCTGCAGCAGGTACAGGCCTTTCCAGCCATGAGCTGAACCAGCCCGGCTGCTACCGTGACGTAAAGGATACCACCGTTACCGCCCAGTTTGAGATGACCGATCCCAAACCCGAGATGACGGGGTGGGGAACTCCCTGTTTTGTGGCATGGACCACAACTCCGTGGACTTTGCCTTCAAACACAGCTCTATGCGTAGGCAACAAGATTGACTATGTAGCTGTACGCACATACAATCCTTACACCGGTGCACCTGTAACTGCCGTTATGGCTAAGGAGCGTCTCTCTGCATACTTGGATCCCAAGGGTGCTGAGCTGGCACTTGACTCATACAAGCAGGGTGACAAGGTTGTTCCTTATCAGATCGTTGCAGAGTACAAGGGCTCTGACCTGGTAGGCATGCACTACAAGCAGCTCTTCCCGTGGGTAAAGCCCGTATTCAAGGCCGAGGATGGTTCAATACAGATTTCCGATGCAGGTTTCCGTGTAATTCCCGGCGATTACGTTACCACCGAGGACGGTACCGGCATAGTACATATAGCACCTACTTTTGGTGCCGATGACGCATTCGTGGCCAAGGCCGCAGGCATCCCGTCACTTTTCATGGTGAACCGCAAGATGGAGACCCGTCCTATGGTTGACTTTACCGGTAAGTACTGGCTCATGGATGAGCTGGATCCCGACTTTGTAAAGAACTGCATTGACAAGGAACTCTACACCGAGTACCAGGGCGCTTATGTAAAGAACGCATATGATCCCAAGTTCAACGTGGGCGGCAAGTATGACGAGGCTGCCGCACAGAAGGAGGAGGACCTGAATGTATACATATGCATCCGCATGAAGCAGGCAGGTACAGCCTTCAAGATAGAGAAGCATGTACACAACTATCCGCACTGCTGGCGTACCGACAAGCCGGTTATCTACTATCCTCTGGACAGCTGGTTCATAAAGGCATCGGCCGCACGCGAGCGCATGATGGAGCTTAACGATACCATCAAATGGAAACCGGAATCAACCGGAACAGGACGATTCGGCAAGTGGCTTGAGAATCTGAACGACTGGAACTTGAGCCGCAGCCGCTACTGGGGTACTCCACTGCCTATCTGGCGTAACGATGAGGGCGACGAGCTGTGCATCGGTTCTGTAGAGGAACTCTATAACGAAATTGAGAAGGCTGTCAAGGCCGGTGTAATGAAGTCCAATCCGTTCAAGGAGAAGGGTTTCCAGCCCGGTGTATATACAGCAGAGAATTATGATAAGATTGACCTGCACCGTCCGTATGTTGATGATATCGTGCTGGTATCGGACGCCGGTCGTGCAATGAAGCGTGAGCTTGACCTTATAGATGTATGGTTTGACAGCGGTGCAATGCCGTTTGCCCAGATGCACTATCCGTTCGAGAACAAGGAGCTTATTGACAACGGTACCGTATTCCCGGCCGATTTCATAGCCGAGGGTGTGGACCAGACACGCGGTTGGTTCTATACGCTGCACGCAATTGCCACAATGGTAAAGAACAGCGTATCATTCAAGACCGTGATTTCAAACGGTCTGGTACTGGACAAGAACGGCAACAAGATGTCCAAGCGCCTGGGCAACGCCGTGGATCCTTTCAAGGAGATAGAGCAGTTCGGTTCCGATGCCCTGCGCTGGTATATGATTACCAACGCCCAGCCTTGGGATAACCTCAAGTTTGACGAAGAGGGTGTAAAGGATGTTACCCGCAAGTTCTTCGGCACCCTGCACAACACATATAAGTTCTTTGCACAGTATGCCAATGTGGACGGCTTTGACAACTCTGCCGCTCAGATTGCAGCCGAGGAACGTCCCGTGATGGACCGTTGGATTCTGAGTGAGCTTAATTCTCTTACAAAAGAGGTCCGTGAGAGCCTTGATGACTTTGAACCTACACGTGCCGGTCGTCTGATAACAAACTTTGTAAACGACTACCTGTCCAACTGGTACGTTCACCTTACCCGTGACCGTTACTGGGGCAGCAGCATGAGCAGTGACAAGCTGGCCGCTTACCAGACTCTCTATACCTGTCTTGAGACGGTATCACGCCTCATGTCGCCTATTGCACCGTTCTACGCAGATCGCCTGTACCGTGACCTGACTTCCGTGGCCGATCCTAAGGCTGCCAAGTCCGTGCATCTGGCCGATTATCCGGTATGCGATGAGTCACTTGTTGACAAGGAGCTTGAGACCCGCATGGAGCTGGCGCAGAAACTTACCTCAATGGTGCTTGCCCTGCGTAAGCGTGATGACGTAAAGATAAACGTACGCAAACCTTTGCAGAAGATACTTATCCCCGTTACAGCCGAACTCCGCTCACATCTGGAGCCTGTAAAGGATCTGGTCCGTGACCAGGTTAACGTAAAGGAGATAGAGTTTGTAGAGGGTGCAACCGATGTCCTTGTAAAGAAGGTCAAGTGCAACTTCAAGATCCTAGGCAAAAAGTTCGGTCCGCTCATGAAGGGTGTGGCAGCAGCCGTACAGAACATGAGCCAGCAGGATGTGGCAGCCCTGGAGCAGAACGGCAGCTTTACATTTGATATAAACGGCACTCCCGCCACTGTCGATACTACCGAGGTTGAGATTTACAGTGAGGATATACCGGGTTGGGTAGTTGCCAACGAGGGTACGCTTACCGTTGCCCTTGACATCCAGCTGACCGACGAACTTAAACGTGAGGGTATTGCCCGTGAACTTAAGAAACGTATCCAGGATTCCCGTAAGCAGAACGGTCTGGAGATAACCGACCGCATCCGCGTGCGTCTTAATTCAAATCAGGAAACCGATGCCGCCGTGCGTGAGTATGAGGAGTGGATAAAGAGCCAGGTTCTGGCCGACAGCATTGAACTTGTTCCCGGAATGGAGCAGGGCGAGGATATATCGTTTGATGACTACACATTCAAATTGCAGATACAAAAAATTTAATCAATAACCCTTAACCTTTACTTTACCATTATGGCAGAGAAGAACCGTTATTCTGACGAGGAACTCGAGGAGTTTCGTCAGATTATCAATGAAAAACTGGAGGTGGCACAGAGAGACTACGATGCACTTAAAGCATCGTTGATGAATGCCGACAACAACAGTACCGATGACACATCTCCTACTTACAAAGTACTTGAGGAGGGCGCCAACACCCTTTCAAAAGAGGAGACTACACGTTTGGCACAACGTCAAATGAAATTCATCCAGTCACTTCAGGCTGCGCTTGTTCGTATTGAGAACAAGACTTACGGCATTTGCCGTGAGACAGGCAAACTCATTCCCAAAGAGCGTCTTAGAGCTGTGCCTCACGCAACACTCTGTATAGAGGCTAAACAGAGCAAACATTGATTCCCCATATGGAGAACGCCAATCCGGACACTTCAAGGTGTACCCGTCAGGGCAGGCTGGCACTGATAATAATATTGTCTGTGCTTATCATTGACCAGATCATAAAGATTGTGGTCAAGACAAACATGCACCTTGGCCAGATGATAGATGTTACATCCTGGTTCAAAATATGTTTTGTTGAGAACAACGGAATGGCTTTTGGCATGGAGATAATAGGCAAACTGTTCCTGTCGCTGTTCCGGATTGGTGCCATTGGATTCTTTATATGGTATCTTGTCAAGATACTTAACAAGGGTTTTCCTACCGGTTACATTGTCACGGTCTCATTCGTGATAGCCGGTGCCATAGGAAACCTTATTGACTGCATGTTCTACGGGCTGATATTCAGCGAAAGCCTTGCCAAGGCTGACAGTGTGGCATGGTTTACGGCGTTGGGAGACGGATATGCCCCGTTCCTGTACGGAAAGGTGGTTGACATGTTCTATTTCCCGCTTTGGACATGGCCTGACTGGATGCCTCTGGTTGGTGGCGATACTTTCTTTAATCCGGTATTCAATTTTGCCGATTCCTGCATCACTTGTGGCGTAATAGCACTGTTGCTGTTCTACACCAAAGTGATAAATATGGGAATGCATTACAGCAAAGAGCCTGTTCAGGAGAATGAAAACCAGGCTGAGTAACATATTGCTGCTTGCCATTCTGGCCGTGCTGGTTTCGGGTTGTCGTCTTAAACGCCCGGATGATGTGCTTTCGCCAAGAAAAATGGAAGCTGTCCTGTATGAATATCATATGGCCCAGGCCATTGTGTCGGATCTGCCCAAAGATGAGAAATTCAAGAGTCCTGCGTATTACAATTGGGTTTACAGCAATAACAAGACCACTAAGGAGGAGTTTGAAAGGTCTCTTAAATGGTATACCAGATATCCCAAGGAGTTTGCCAAGATATACAAACGTCTTTCAAACAGGATAGATGACGAGTACAAGGCCTCCAGCAAGTTGCTGGCCCAGATAGAAAAAAGGTCATTCGACATTCAGTCCGGTGACAGTGTGGATATGTGGTATCTTAACCGTTCAGCTTTGCTGAATACATCGGAATACATGAAAAAGATGACCTTTTCCATTCCTCAGGATTCCACAATCTATAAGGGCGATACCGTTGTATTCAGTCTGAACGGGACATTTGTCAGCCTGGATTCGTTAGTTCCCCAAAAGGCATACGTATCTTTCTCGGCCGAATATGAAGACAGTGTCAGCACGGCCGATACAATGCTGCTGTCATCGGGACCTGTATCATTGAGCCTGGTCCTGTCCAACAGATACAAGATTTCGTACGTACGTGGTTCTGTCAATTATCTTGATGAAACCGATAACCGTTCCTCATTCCTGGTATTATCCGACATAAACCTTATGAGATACCACGAAAAGAATGAGGAGGCTCCTTTGGAGACCGATTCAGTTCCTTCGGCGGAACTCGGCACAGACGACGGCGGTAGCGATAGCGACGTTGAGTGATTCGGATGTCTCGGCATGTTCCGGCCATGCGGGAATGAACAGCTTGTCCGTGACATGTCTTTCTATAGCTTGGCTTATTCCGTTCCCTTCGTTTCCCATTATTATCACTCCGTTTGAGGAGAGTTCCTTTTTGTACATGTTTTCCCCGTCAAGGAATGTCCCGTATACCGGAATACCATTACCTATGGAATTCAGTTCCCTGTCCAGGTCAATGTAGTGCATACGCACCCGTGCAATGGCACCCATGGTGGCCTGTATTGATTTTGGGTTGTATATATCGGCTGTCCCCTTGGAGCAGAATATGTCCCTTATGCCAAACCAGTCTGCAATACGTACAATCGTTCCAAGATTACCCGGATCCTGGATGTCATCCAGCGCAAGGACAAGGTTGTCTTTTGCCGATACATTCAACCGGTCCGAATAGGTGGGAATCTGAAAGACGGCAAGCACATCCTGGGGATTCTTTAAAAGACTGGCACGTTTAAGTTCATCGGCCGTAACGGGCTCAAAACGGTCTGCCGGAATGCGGCTGCCAAATCTGTCCCATTCATTGGTGGCAACCGCTAGCACACACCTGAATTTTCCCAAAAGTTCATTCACGAGTTTGTGACCTTCGGCTACAAACAGACCTTTGGCAGTGCGGAACTTCTTTTGTTCCAAAGACTTGATATCCTTTATGTCATTCTTGCTCAGCATGGTTCAAAACATGTAGATTGTAAAGGTAGTTATTTTTTGTGACCCATGCTTTGAAAGGCGGTTGAGTTTGATTAATTTTGTAGGTTAAACGTAAATCACTATGAACAGGCTTGTCATTAGATCACTGATTTGTCTTGCCCTATCTTTAGGGCTGGCCTCCTGTTCTGTTTACAAATACGTTCCTCAGGGCAGCTATCTGCTTGATAAAGTTGAGATAAATACTTCAAGTAACAGTATTGACGCTCTTTCATACAAGGATTACGCTTACCAGTTGCCCAACTCCAAATGGTTTGGGCTATTTAAGGTGCCTTTAAGGATTTATTCTCTTTCCGGAGCGGCAAATCCGGACCGAAAGATCAACAGGATGCTCAGGAATATGGGCGAGGAACCTGTTGTCTTTGATGCCTTGCTGTCGGAGGCGTCCTGTCTTGACATGAAACAGGCTCTCATGAATCATGGATACCTGAATGCCACAGTCAATACATCTTATACTACCGCAAAGAGGCCTAAGGCTACGGTTAGATATGATATCACTACGGGAAAGATGTTTGTGGTGGATACCGTAATGGTGACCGTTCGCGACAGCGCCATTAACAGTATCGTGGAATCGGCCTCTGCTCAGTCCCTGTTGGTTAAAGGAATGAACCTGGATGCCAAGATCCTTGACGATGAACGTACCAGAATTGTTGAACTGGTGCATAAGTACGGTTATTACCGTTTCAACAAGGAGTATATCTCATTCATTGCCGATACTGCAAGCGGCAGCTATAAGGTTGGCCTACGAATGATTATCGATCCTGAAAGCGAGTCGCCCGACGGCATGCCGGTTCCTCATACCATATATACCATTGCTTCTATTGACTATACTCTTACAGGCAGTAACGGATTGGCCGAATATTCAGGTACACTATATGCTGATTCCTGTGACGGGTTCAGATTGTTCCATCCCAATGTTAACGGAAAAACCATGCTCCGTCCTTCGGTCATAGGAAGCCATTCATTCCTGCGCGAAGGCATGATTTACAATTCGGATTCAGTATCCAAGACATACAACTCGTTGTCACGTTTGGGCTTGCTTAAATATTCAAACATACAATTCCAAGAGATTCCCGGATCAAAAGACAAACTCAAGGCCGATGTATCGCTGGTTGCGCTTCCAAAGCATTCGTTGAGCTTTGAGGTGGAAGGGACCAACACTGCGGGCGATCTTGGTGCGGCGGCTTCAATGTCATTTACAGACCGTAACCTGTTCCGTGGTTCGGAGCAGCTTACCCTTAAGTTCCGCGGAGCATACGAATCAATATCCAATCTGCCCGGTTATACAGGCGATACCTATCTGGAGTATGGTATGGAGGCAAATCTGGTCTTTCCTGAGTTCCTTATACCTTTTATGTCGCAGGAGTTGCAGCGTAAGAGCCAGGCAACATCGCAGTTCAGTGCCAAGATAAACGCTCAGCAGCGTCCTGAGTTCCAAAAGACAATCTTTTCGGCCGGTTGGAGCTATGATTGGAGTGATGCCTGGCATTTGTCGCACAGGTTTGATGTGATTGACCTTAACTATCTTGTGGTTCCATGGGTTTCGGATCATTTCCGTTCCGAGTATCTGGACCAGATTACATCCACAAAATCAATCCTCAAGTATAACTATGAGGACCTTCTTATTACCAAGATAGGATATACATTCTACTTTTCTAATGCCAAGCTTGGCCGTATCCTGCCGTTCCAGTATTCAATGCGTGCTGCGTTCGAGACATCGGGCAATGTACTTAACCTGTTGTCGGAACCACTTGAGTTTGAACAGAACGAGTACGGTCAGTACAAGTTTATGGGAATTGCATATGCCCAATACGCCAAGCATGATTTGTCATTTACGGCAAACTGGCGTATGGATAAGATAAACAACCTGGTTTTGCATGTGGAGTGGGGTATAGCCGTGCCGTATGGCAATTCCACCAGTTTACCTTTTGAAAAGCGTTATTTTGCAGGCGGCGCCAACAGTGTACGTGGCTGGGCTGTCCGTGAACTGGGCCCCGGTACATATCAGGGCGATGACAAGACAATTGATTATATCAAACAGTCTGGTGACATTAAACTTGGCGCCAGTCTGGAATACCGTTCCAAATTATTCTGGAAAATTAATGCTGCTGCATTTGTTGATGCCGGCAATATTTGGACAATACGTGATTATCCTGAGCAGCCGGGCGGTTTGTTCAGACTGGACACTTTCTATCAGCAGATAGCAGTATCGTATGGTCTTGGTCTGAGATTTGACTTTGGCTTTTTTGTACTCAGGTTTGACGGTGGCATGAAGGCTTACAATCCGGCAGGAAGCACGCTTTACCGTAAGCTGCCTTTGTTCCATCCTAAGTTTGACAGGGATTTTGCCTTCCATCTTGCGGTAGGTTATCCGTTCTGACCATCTAAAACACCTTATGTTATGAAAGAAATAAGACAACATAAAAATGAAAACTTACTTTATGAGTTTGTCAAGCGGAAGCAGTGGCAACTGCTACTATCTTGGCACAGACGAAGATGCAATCCTGATTGACGCCGGTATTCCGGTAAAGCAGATTAAGGGATATCTTAAGGATGTAGGTATCCCCTTTGAGAAGATAAGGGCCGTGTTTGTGACACATGACCATGCCGATCATATCAAGGCTCTTGGGAACCTGGGCGAAAAGTGCGCCATACCTGTATATGCCACACGTGATACGCATCAAGGCATCAATAACAACTATTGCATGACCGAAAAGCTGTCAAGCTGTGTACGCTATATAGAAAAGGAGGTCTCTTTCAAGTTCAATTCCTTTATGATCACTCCGTTTGAGGTTCCTCATGACGGTACCGATAATGTGGGCTATAGGATTGAGGTCGACGGTAAGGTATTCTGTTTTGTTACAGACCTTGGTCATATTACCGAAACAGCATCAAAGTATATACTGCAGGCCAATTACCTTATCATGGAGGCTAACTATGATGAGGATATGCTGCGTATGGGTAACTATCCGCAGTTCCTTAAGGATCGCATTACAAGCCCCAAGGGACACCTTAGCAACAAGACTACAGCCAAGTTCCTGGCCCAGAACATGACACCTGACCTTAAATACATCTGGCTATGTCATTTGAGCGGCGAGAACAACCACCCCGAAATAGCATACAAGACGGTAGAATTTGAGCTCCGCGGAGTAGGTATCATTCCCGGCAAGGACGTCCAGTTGTCCGCCCTGAAACGCACCACCCCCAGCGAACTCTATATCTTCGAGTAAACGTTCGCGTATTCGCGTACAAGAAAAGGAGGCCGTTAGGTCTCCTTTTCTTGTACGCGATCAGGGATTCGAACCCTGGACCCATTGATTAAGAGTCAATTGCTCTACCAACTGAGCTAATCGCGCAAGCCTTTTTCTTAAAAGCGATGCAAAGGTATTGCTTTTTATTGGTACATCAAAACTAAATTGCCACTTTTTTTATAAAAAATTGCCCCGACAAGCAGTTTGTCGGGGCAATTCTCTATTAAATGATAGTACTTAACCTTAAATCAGTTTCTGTCCTCATCATAGTCATATACCCTCTTAGGTACATATTCAATATAGTCAAACAGGAACTGTGAATCATCATTACCCTGAAGCACTTGCTTAAGTCTGAGATAATAATCCATATTTGAGTACATCAAACCTGTGTTAAGGATACGTCTTCCCATTGTGTCTTGCTGACGATGGTTCTTTCCGCTTGAACTGGTGGTCATCTGAGTGTTAGGTCCTTTCAGCCAGCCATGGTTCTTCATAGCCTTGTCAAGGGCAATCTTTTCCTCTTCCTCATCGGGGTCTTCCTTCCAACCTACCTGTGAACCCTTAAGGTCATCAAATCTTAAGTCTGTCGGGATGCCCAGCGGAGTCCAGTCACCCATCTCAGGTTGTTTGCCACTTGGAACCTCTGCCAGATATGCCTGTACAATACCGCAATGGCTGTTGGTTCTTACTGACAAACGGAGCTGCCATGTACCGTCATGCGGAACAGACGGAAGTTTGATACTCATGTCAAATATACCCTGAATGTCAATACCGTCACCTTCGTATGCGTAACTGTCAGACTCGTTAACGGGTCTAACCATGAGTTTGAAGTTACTGTTAATGGAACTCCAGTTTGTTGGATCCCTGAAGCCTCCTCCAATCTTGTCCTTTGTGTACTTTTGTCTTGCGCCTGATGTTATGAAGTCAGGTGAAAGGGTGGAGCAGTCAATTCTGAGTCGTCTGTTAAGAGTCTGGTTACGTGTTGTGTTATCATATAACAGAACAGAGTCGATATAGTATACATATCCGTTATCGGCAATCTGTTTGATATCGCCCGATTCGGAGAACGGGAGTACTCTTACTCCTCTAAAGTATGGGCCTTCATATTCCCTGGTACCGTTACCTTCCTGGCCCATGCGGTTCAGGAATACATCATCGTATGTCTTTCCGGATTGGGCAACCACCGATGAAACACGCAGCAACGTGTGGGGTGCGCATGTCTCAAAGTAATCTTCGGGATCATACGGATGGCTTCCTTCCATACCTTCTACACTCTTTGCATTGTATACTCCAACAACGTTGGGATCCATGTTGAACTTGTTGTAGTCGGCTGCGAACGGAAGGATATGATAGGAAATGAAACGGTTGAGCGAATTCTTTCTGTCCTTAGGGTCTGTAATATTGCTGTCTTCGGGATATACAGCGTCATACACCTGTTTTGCATAAGCAACCAACTGTTCCGGAGTGCTTACATTGCAGCATTTTTGGAATACTTCGTCGGTAACGGCAAAGATGGTAAAGCAAGTCTTTTTCTTTTCCCAATAGCTTACAGTGTATACGTATGATACACGGTCAAGTTTTACTACCGAGTTGGGACCTATGGAGTCATCACCCATGTGATAGTCTTCGTCGTAATACTGGCTGAGCAGGTTATGAGGACCTGAAAGGCCGCATTCCTTCAATGCCCATGCAAACAGTTTTGTATTGGGGTTATCGTCAATAAGGTCATATACGTAGTTTCCGGTAAAGTCTATGCACTTGTCAATAGTGTGGATTACACCGTTGTCGCAGGAGTCATCTTTCTCAACAATGTTG
>CACWIN010000058.1 GCA_902760965.1 uncultured Bacteroidales bacterium
TAGCTTGCAAATTTAATAAAAATATGGCATAGGCTAATATTTTTACTTACTTTTGCCGTCAACTATAAACCTACTGACCTAAACAAAATGAAAAAATCAATTATCATTAGCCTTGCGCTTTTCCTACCTTTGGCTTTATGTGCCGAGATTACCAAAAAACAAGACATCAACAAGGATAACCTGTACAAGTTCAGGGGTAGTATGACCCAGTATGAGGATCCGGGCGTAACCTATTCAAAGGCCCCCAAGGGTTTCAAGCCTTTCTACATGAGTCACTACGGCCGTCACGGTTCACGTTACCTGCTCAACACCCCGCAGTACAATGACCCTCTGACAATACTCCAGCAGGCCAACGAGAAAAAGATATTGACCGATTTCGGTAAGGACGTCCTGAGACGCCTGGAGATAATGGCAAAGGACGCCGAAGGTCATCTGGGCGACCTGACAATTGTTGGCCAGCAGCAGCATCGCGGAATTGCCCGCCGTATGGTCCGCAACTATCCCGAGATATTCAACAAGAAAACTACCATTGTTGCACGTTCAACCACATCACACCGCGTCATGGCCAGTATGACCGCAGCCCTGATGGAGTTCTCAAGCATACTGCCCCAAATGACCATCGATTACAACGACAGTGATTTTGACCGCGGTTACATGAACTCCGAGGACAGAGCCATTAACAGCGCCAAGAACAGCCGCGAAAGGAACGCTGCAGTAAGCGCATTCAACGCCAAGCACAACAACCCCGAGCGTCTTATGTGCGCCCTGTTCACCGACACCACTTTCATTACAAGATATGAAAGGACCTCATCATCGGGTTCAGTATCGGTATCGGACCGTTCCGATGACCTTTACACCAAGATCTATGACATTGCAGCCAATATGGGCAGCCATTCATACCTGGGCTTTGACCTGGACGACGTATTCACATTTGACGAGTGGTATGACTGCTGGCTGCAGAACAACCTGTACTGGTACTCAGTATCGGGCTACAATGACCTGACCCAGAACCTGGTACCTTACGGCCACGCCACACTGCTTCAGGATTTCCTTGACAAGGCCGATATAGCCATTGCCAACGGCACACCTGCCGCCAACCTGCGTTACGGACATGACACAGCCCTGTATCCCCTGCTCTGCCTTATGGAGGTGAATGACTGCGGATACGCTCCCAAGGACATTGAGGACCTGGCCGACAAATGGGTGAACTATGACATTGTCCACATGGGCAGTAACATTCAGCTTATATTCTTTAAGGACAAGAACGGCACCATCCTGGTAAGGGCTCTGCTTGATGAGAAAGAGGCAAAACTGCCGGTAGAGTGCTACAAGGATGCCAAAGGCAAGGAGTACCCCTATTTCTTTGAGTGGAACAAGGTAGAAAAGTACTACCGCGACATTCTTGCCAAGTGGGACAAGATAAAGGCAGAACTCCCTGCATCAACTTCGAGCAGATAAAATGGGAAGACTTGCCATAGGAATTGATATTGGCGGTCAATCCTCCAAATGCGGAGTTGTGACACAAGGCGGGACCATACTCGAACAGAGTGTGGTCACGTCATTGATTGACAATTTTGACGAATACCTGGAACTGCTTACAGGTACAATCAAGGAACTTATACAAAAGACAGCCAACCGCGGAATAGTGACCGGTATAGGTATTGGAGCGCCAAACGCCAATTACCTGGACGGAACTATACGTTTTGCCCCCAATTTAAGGTGGGCGCGCGGTGCCGACGGCCAACCCGGGATAGTCAATATTGCCGAACGTCTGCAAGCCGCCACAGGACTCCACGTTTATATTACCAACGATGCCAACGCCGCAGCACAGGGTGAGCACATTTACGGAGTTGCCCGCGGAATAGACAATTTTATAATGATTACCCTAGGTACTGGCGTAGGCAGTGGAATTATATCCAACGGCAGCCTGCTGTACGGGCACGACGGTTTTGCCGGTGAGCTGGGGCACGTTTGCGCCGTAAAGGACGGACGCCAGTGCAACTGTGGTCTTAAGGGTTGCCTGGAGACATACGCCAGCGCTATGGGTGTGGCACGTACTGCACGCGAATTCCTGCAGAATGACAACAGAGAGAGCCTGCTCAGAAAACTCGATCCCGAAAAGATCTCATCAAAGGACATATATGACGCCGCCGTCCAAGGCGACCAGATGGCCAAGGATATATTTGCCTTTACCGGCCGGATACTTGGACATGCATTGGCCGATTTTGTAAAGTTCAGCTCTCCGCAAGCCATAGTTCTGTTTGGAGGCCTGACCAAGTCACGTGAGTTCTTCCACAATGAGATGGTCCAGGCAATGGATGACAACCTGATGCAAATCTGGAAAGGCAAGATACAGATACTCTACTCCTCACTAAAGGAGTCCGACGCCGCCATTCTTGGCGCCAGCTCAATGGTTTGGTAAAAGTTCATTATGAAGATAGGATTCGATGCCAAACGACTGTACAACAACTTTACCGGCCTGGGCAACCATAGCCGGACCACTGTTGACATACTCACCGAATTCTATCCCGACAATGAATACCTGCTTTATACCCCCAAGATAAAGCACAACGGCATTACCAGCCCCTATCTTGAAAAAAACGGTTGCAGAACCATACTTCCTCACGGACTTATAAAAGGCGGTCTGTGGAGGACGTTCGGACTTGCATCGGCCATAAAGAAAGAAAAGGTTGATATATTTCACGGCCTTTCAAACGAACTCCCGGTAGGATTGGATATCCCGTCGGTTGTAACCATTCACGATGTGGCGTTCAAGACCTTTCCGGACATGTATCATGCCACCGACCGTTTTACCTACAATCGCAAATGGCTGCATGCCTGCAAAAAGGCCGACAGGATAATAGCCATTAGCCAGTCCACCAAACAGGACATAATACGGTTCTACAATGTTGACCCGGACAGGATTGATATTGTGTATCAGCCCGTAAACAGCATTTATTACACTGACAACAAGGGCATCTGTCCCATAAGCCTGGAGAGTCAGGTAAACGGCAAGCCATACATGCTATATGTAGGCTCCATAAACTCCCGCAAGAATCTGCTTGGCATAGTAAAGGCAATTGAACTGTTGCCAAAAGATATCCTGATTCCGCTGGTGGTCATTGGAGACGGCAGGGAGTACAAGCAGAAAGTGCTGGAATATATTGCGGAACACAAGCTTGACAACCTGGTAATATTCACCAAAGAGAAGGTCAGTACCCAAGGGCTCCGATATCTGTACAGCAACGCCCGTCTGCTGGTTTATCCCTCTTTTTACGAAGGTTTCGGGCTTCCTGTAGTGGAATCATTGCTTTCCAATTGTCCGGTCATTACCAGCAACGTTTCATCGCTGCCCGAAGCCGCAGGCCCTGACTCCGTTCAGGTTGACCCCTCTGACACAGCCCAGCTATCGGACAGCATAAAAGCGGTCCTGACCGATGACGACCTGCGTCAATCCATGACACAAAAGGGATACAGGTACGCCATGGACAATTTTGCCCCCAAAGTCCTGGCCGACCGGCTGATGAAAGTTTACAACCAACTGATATAATAAAAAATGGAGGCGGTCATATGATCGTCTCCATTTATCTTAAACTACCAACGGTTCCGGATTATTCCTCAGGAAGGTCCTGAATTTCAAGCGGAGCGTCAAAAGTAGTGGTTGATGATTCCGGATTTACCATCTGGTTCTCTATTGCCTCACCCTCCATTACCGAACTTGCATTAACGGCAACGGGTTTTGACACGTATGCTGTGATAATACTGAGAACTGCGATACTTGCAATAAGAGTCCAAGTAGTCTTTTCAAGAATATCAGTAGTCTTGCGAACACCCATAATCTGGTTTGATGAAGCAAAACCGGCGGCAAGGCCACCACCTTTTGAATTCTGGATTGTAACCACAAAGCACAGGAACAGCGCCAGAATCACAATGATAATAAGCAAAACCTTAAACATTTTTGTACTATTTATTTTTGATTTATTCTAACCAATAATTCCAAATACCGGATTTGGTCCGCAAAGTAAATGCTTTTATTCGGAAAATTCAAATAAAGAGACCTAATAATTGCCAAAGCCTTGTCATATCGGCGCTGTTTTAAATAAATATACGCCATAGTTTCGGTGCAGACCGGAGTCTGGGGAGTTTCATCGGACTCATCTGACTCACAATCAGGAGCCTGGGGAGCACTATCCAGATCCAGTTTTATTGACTCGCTGCCACCGTTAAGGAATGCGTTGAGCAACTCCTCGGCCCTGGAGCAGATGGCTTTGTCAACAGCCGGCATGGAGTCATCCGAAACACTTTCCAGATATGACGAGACATAATCCTGCTGTGCAGCACCATCCTGTTGGAGCTGGTCCGAATCACACTTATGGCTCTCAAGAAAAGAATCCAGGAGAAAGTTTACCCTGGCATCACGGTCTTTTTCCATTACCAGTTGGCTACCGAGGCATTAAATATCTGGTCAACAATATCATCAATCATCTGCTGTACCAGTTCTTCCTGTACGGCCGATAACTGCTGCGATGCGTCATATTCACGGCTTGCGGTAAACGTCTTGTCAAAATCTTCGTTATGGTTCTTGTTGTTCCGGTATTTGACCGATACGGTCATCTTTAACTGAACCATTGATGAATAACCGTCGGCCGATATGGACTTGTTGGTCTGGTCATATGACGTAATCTCGCCCGAAATTACAAGGTCACCGTCACGCTTTACCTGACGGAGCTTGGTCTGACGGTTGTAAATGTCACTCAACGTTTCATTGAACATTGGAGCCATTGGTGCCCACTGATATGATGCACGGTTGGTGAATGACTCAATGGTAATGGTCTTAATTAGGTTATAGTCAATTGATGCGCCGTTCAATCTGTATTTGAATGAACAGCCTGCAGCAATCAGGACCATTGCAAGCAATGAAAGGACTATCTTAATGTTTTTCATTCCAGGTTATATTCCTTTATTTTTCTGTAAAGTGTACGTTCCGATATGTTAAGGTCGGCAGCTGCACCGCGACGTTTGCCTCCGTGCTTGGCCAGGGCGCGCTTTATCATATCCTTTTCGACCTCATCGAGCGAAAGGGTCTCCTCAACATAAACCTCGGTATCCTGGATGTCATCGTCAGGCTGAGTGCTCTTGCGGGAACCCGACGGCACATTATGTACGGTTGTGGTACCTTCGTCGGGGGTGAATATCGATACCGGTTGCTGAACCGGCTGCTGGTTCTGCGACATGCTGTTTACCTGAGCCTTAAGGTCAGTTATGTCACGGCGCATGTCAAACAGCACCTTATAGAGTATTTCACGCTCGTTCTCGAATGAGTTTTCCTGGCGGTTGCCTCCTGCCAGCATTGGGAGCATTGAAGTCCTGCGGTCAGGCAGATACTCCTGGAGCATATCGGCTGTTATGATACGCTGCGGTGCCATGATCGATATCTGCTCGGTTATGTTCTTGAGCTGACGTACATTGCCCGGCCAGTGATAGGTCATGAGCATCTGCTTGGCATCCTCCGAGAGCTGCACTGCAGGCATGCGGTATTTCTCGGCGCAATCGGCTGCAAACTTGCGGAACAGCAACTGGACATCGGCCCCGCGCTCACGCAATGGCGGCACCTTTATTGGAATGGTACTCAAACGGTAAAACAGATCCTCGCGGAAGCGGCCCTGCTCTATTGCCTTAATAAGGTCAACATTGGTTGCGGCAACTATACGGACATCGGTCTTCTCAACAGTGCTGGAGCCCACGCGGATAAATTCGCCGGACTCCAGTACACGGAGCAGACGGGCCTGGGTTGCGAGCGGCAGTTCGGCCACCTCATCCAGGAATATGGTTCCTCCATCGGCCTCACCAAAATAGCCTTTGCGGTCACTTATGGCGTTGGTAAATGCGCCCTTGATATGTCCGAACAGCTCTGAGTCAATGGTGCCCTCCGGTATTGCGCCGCAGTTTACAGCCAGATACTTCTTGGTCTTGCGCAGGCTGTTTTCATGTATTATGCGTGGAAAAACATCCTTTCCGGCACCGCTCTCACCTGTTATCAGAACCGTCAAATCCGTAGGTGCCACCTGTATGGCTACGTCTATGGCGCGGTTCATTTCGGGTGAGTTTCCGATAATCCGGAACCTCTGCTTCATTCTCTGTATCTCTTCCAGGTTCATGCTTCTCTTTGAATTGTATGACAAAAGTACATATTTTGCCGTGAATACGGAAATTTTGGCAGATTAGAATTTGTAGCGTAAACCGAGCATCACCACGCCCTGTTCACCGAATCCACCTTCAGCAAATGCGCGCAAGCTTTTACCTACTTCTATACCTATAAGTGAAACTTGCCAGTTAAACATAATATCCGTTTTATCAGTGTTATACTCTGCTTTATTTCCTTCAAACTCCCTGATTTCCCTACGCATAGTGACACCGGCACCCAATTTTGAATAGAGACCTACTACATCACCACGATACCAATCAAACTTAACGGCAGGCAAAACAGAAAAATAGTAATTGGATTTTTTTCCTACTTTGTCATCACCTTTGATAGCGTCCTGGGTCAACTGACCATAGGTTGTTATAGCACCCACGCCCAACCAAGGTTTAAGGTGATAGAAATACTCCAGGCCAATAGGACCAAAGAAAGTGTCATCCTCATATTTTTCACCAAAAATAGCTCCTATGACATTTTCAAATATGTTAAGCCAATCGGAATTTGAAAGAGAACCGTATGAAACAGCTACTTCATGCTTTGAATCACTCTGTGCACTAACATTTGTTACAGTCAACATTGCAACTGCAGCCAATAAAATATACTTTTTCATGCCGAATATGTCGTTTATTAATAAATGAATGTCCTTTTTGGGTGCAAAAATACAGTATTTTCATAAATAAGCCTACTTTTGCATCGGTATGAATTACGGGATATACAGGGAATTGATTAAGGCTGCCAAGCCGCTGTTTGAGGAGAATGACTGGCGCAGGCTCAAGGGGCTGCTCCGTGAAGGCATTGAAAAGGGTGCCTACGGAACGGACTCTCATGGTATTCCCATGCTGGAGCGGTGCATCAGGACCGGCATTGTCATCATAGAAAAGACGGGGCTTAAAAAGGCATCACTCCTGACAGCGCTGTTTGACCCTATGGTACAGCAGGGCCTTATTGCTCCGGAGCAGTTTCAGGAGCAGTTCGGGCAGGACGCAGCACAGCTTATCCAGGGCATGTGCCGCGTAAAGGACCTGTATTCCAAGCACGATTCCATTGCCGATGAAAACTTCCGCAAGCTGCTGGTATCGTTTGCCGAGGACGTTCGCGTAATAATCTGTCTGATTGCCGACCGCTACGTACTCATGCAGATGCTGGCCAATACGACCGATACAGACTACCGCCTGCACGTAACCGAGGAGTGCCGTCTGCTCTATATCCCCATGGCGCACCGCCTGGGTCTTTACGCCATAAAGAGTGAGATGGAAGACATGGTGGTCAAGTATGAGCACCGTGACATTTATGATGATATTGCACGTCAGCTCAACGAGACCAAGCGAGCCCGTGAAGCCTACATTAAGTCATTCATTGAGCCTGTAAAACAACGCTTAGAGGAGGCGGGCCTGAAGTTCACCATAAAGGGCCGCACCAAATCCATATCCAGCATATGGAACAAAATGAAGGCCCAGAACACCACTCTGGACCATATATATGACCTGTTTGCCATCCGAATCATCCTGGATTCACCGGCCGACAAGGAAAAGGCCCAGTGCTGGCAGGTTTACAGTATCGTGACCGATATGTATCAGCCCAACCCCAAGCGCCTGCGTGACTGGCTGAGCGTGCCCAAGAGCAACGGTTACGAATCACTGCACATCACCGTAAACGGTCCAGAGAACCGATGGGTGGAGATACAGATACGTACCCGCCGCATGGATGACATTGCGGAGCGTGGTCTGGCAGCCCACTGGTCATACAAGGGCATTAAGAGTGAGGGTGCCGCCGACAGCATCATGGCCGGCATACGAGAAATTCTTGAGCACAATTCCAGTCCCGATGAAATGCGAAAGGACTTTGTGCTGGACATGTATCAGGAGGAGATCTTTGTATTCACCCCCAACGGCGAGGTACGCCAGCTACCCAAGGGTGCCACGGTACTGGATTTTGCATTCTCCATTCACAGCAAGCTGGGTCTTACCTGCGTAGGTGCACGTGTAGGAGGCCGCAACGTTCGCATAAGCCACAAACTGCAGAGCGGCGACACAGTCGAGGTGCTTACATCGTCCACGCAAACACCCAAACAGGACTGGCTTAACATAGCCGTTACGTCCAGGGCCCGCATGCGCATACGCCAGGGCCTGAACGAAATCCGCAACCGTGAGGCACAGGCCGGCAAGGAGCTGTTGCAACGTCGGTTCAAGAACCGCAAGATAGATATATCTGAGAGCGACATGTCACGCCTGATTATCCGCATGGGCTACAAAGGCCAGACCCCGTTCTTCCACGCCCTGATGGAGGATGAGATTACGGTCGATGACGTGCTGAAAGTATATGAGGAGATGCACTCCCAATCCGAGCAGGAGGTGCATCACGCTGAGGATTTTGACATAGAGAAAACCTTTACGGATCCTGACAGGAAAGCAGGTCAGGACGCTGACGTACTGGTTATAGGAGATAACCTTACCGGCATTCAATTCAAGATGGCCGGATGCTGCCACCCCATATACGGCGATGATGTTACCGGATTCGTAAGCATAAACGGAGGTATAAGGATTCACCGCAGTTCATGCCCCAACCTGCTGCGCATGAAAGAGCGCTACCCGTACCGCATTGTACGCGCCCGCTGGTCAGGCAAGAGCGGCAGCCAGTACAGCATAACGCTCAACGTCATTGGCCAGGATGATATAGGCATCATATCAAACATTTCATCCATAATAAACAAAGAGCCCGATACCCTGATGCGCTCCATAAACATTGACTCAAACGGTGGGCTGTTCCAAGGACGACTAACAGTGCTCGTTAGCGACCTCTCGTCACTGGACAGGCTAGTCAAGAAGCTCAAGCAGGTAAAAGGTGTACGTGAAGTAGAACGAATAATATGAAAAGGATTATTTATATCACATTGGCGGGTCTGTTGGGCTCAGTTGGAGTGCAGGCGCAGCAGGAACGCAGGCTGCTCACTATGGAGGAGGCAGTGTTGGGCACAGGCATACAGGTTGAGAACATTAACTGCTCATGGGATATGGGCGGTTCGGTCTATAGATATACTTTGGACGGTGTTGAGCACCATATTGACGCCCGTACCGGAAAGGAGATGGGAGAGCCTGCAGCCAAGCTCAAGGACACCAAAAAGGATTACTTTAAAGCATTTTCCCGTAACGGCCAAGTATGGTATCTGGATGCTGACAGCGTAGAGCATCAGGTTACTGACTTTAACCAGGATGGGATTGTATGCGGCCAGACAGTCAGCCGTAACGAGTTTGGCATAGACGGCGGCATATTCGTATCGCCGGACCGCCGCAAGATTGCATTCTACAAAAAGGACGAGAGCCGCGTTACGCTATTCCCCTTGCTTGACATAACCACCCGCACAGGCTCCCTAAAAGAGATACGCTACCCCATGAACGGCATGGAGTCCGAGATAATCACCCTTGGAGTCTATGACATTGACAACGGCACAACCGTATGGATGGACGTGACCGATTTTGACGAGGAGCGTTACCTGACCAACATAACATGGAGTCCCCAAAGCGACCGCATATTCATTCAGGTACTGGACCGTGCACAAAAGAACATGCATCTTAACATGTATAATGCCGCCAACGGCAAATGCTTAGGCACGCTCTTTACCGACCACGATGACCGCTATGTGGAGCCCATGTACAAGCTGGAGTTCCTTCCCGGTGACCCCGAACACTTTATTTACCAGACCAACGTCCGCCACGGCTACTGGAACTTTTATCTTGGCAGCATAAAAGGCGGAGAGCCCGATCGTATCATCAAGACCGATGCCGACCTGGAACTGGTTGACATAAAGGACAGATACATTTATTACTACTCTTTTGAGGTTTCACCTGCCGAGCGTCATCTGTTTAGGGCCGACATAAAAAGCGGAAAAGTTCAGCGCCTTACTTTTGATGCGGGTTGGCATACCTGTCAGATAAGTCCGGACGGCAAATACTTTATAGACAGTTGGTCCGAACTAAATACACCCCGCGTGGTAAGCATAGTCCAGACCGACGGAAAAAAGCCTCGTGAGATATTCAGGGCATCGGACCCCACTGCCCAGCTCAACTACTGTCCAATTGAATTCGGCACCATAAAGAGCGCCGACGGCAAGTATGACAACCATTACCGGCTGATACGTCCAATTGATTTTGACCCCAACAAAAAATACCCCGTAATCCTTTACGTATACGGAGGTCCGCACAGCCAGTTGGTGTGCAATACTTTTCACGCCTATCTGCGTACATGGGAAATGTATATGGCACAGCACGGGTATGTGGTATTTGTAATGGACAACCGCGGTACCGAACATCATGGCGCACAATATGAGAAAGCCATTCACAAGCAGTGCGGCAAGGCCGAGATGGAGGATCAGATGGAAGGCATGCGCTGGCTCATGAGTCATGACTGGGTAGACAAGGACCGCATAGGAGTACACGGCTGGAGCTACGGCGGATTCATGACCATTTCGCTTATGGTCAACTACCCCGATGTATTCAAGGTGGGCGTAGCAGGAGGCCCTGTAATAGACTGGAAATGGTACGAGGTAATGTACGGCGAACGCTATATGGAAACAGAGAAGACTAACCCGCAGGGATTTGAACAGACCAGCCTTATTCCACGAGCAAAAGACCTTAAAGGCAAGCTATTGATATGCCAGGGAGCCATTGACAACACCGTAGTCTGGGAACACAGCCTTAGCTTTGTAGAGGCTTGCATTAAGGCCGGAGTCCAGCTGGATTATTTTCCATATCCCACCCATGAGCACAACGTTCGGGGCAAGGATCGAGTGCATCTTATGCAGAAAGTCACAGACTATCTGAATGAAAAATTGAGGATTGAAAATTGAGATCCCAATTCTCAATTTTCAATCCTCAATTTCCAATTATATTTGCCGCTTTAGCGGTCAAATGCCGGATTGCCCCAATTTAAAGGAACACTTCCCTTCAACTGGCTGGCCACCAGTAGATTTGATTTGACTCCATCTTAAAGTCATAGACCTGTGTTGAGGGCTTTAAGTATATCTTTTTATTTGTATCCATAATGCTTTAGAATATTTCAATTGTTACACCATTGTTGATATACATTCCCTTCTCGGTAGGCTTGCCCGGAAGCAGGATACCGTCTATTGTATACCATTCATCACTCTCCTGCCAGCCTGACTTGGTGTCATTAGACTGAATCAGGATAACATCGGTGGTAGTACCATCGGCAAAGTTCACAATGCCACGCTTTATTGATTTTTCACCAGACTCTAAAGTGCGCAGAGTCTTTGGAGTATTATAGTAACCTATGGTGCTGTTACCACCTAGGACTATTATCTCGTTAAGGTTTCCGTCATCACCATTAGTCTTATCGCCTACCTTGAACGATGAATACTGGCCTACAAATCTTCCACCTGCAAAACTCTGAGCCGTTGGAGTTTCACTTGTAATTGTAACATCCTTGAACTCCGGTTCAATAATGTCAAAGGCATCCGGATCAGTATCATAACCATCAGGCTTGGTCCATTTAATGATGAACGGTGTGCCGGCGGTTATCGTACCGGTGGCCTCCTTGTCAAAGTTGAGAGTCAATACAGTACCTGACAGGTTGGACGACTCTGTATTCAGAATCTGCACCTCAACCCCGTCACCACTCAGAGGACCAGTGATGGTTGACACATCAAACGGCAGGCACAGAGTATTCCATTCGCCATCCTTGTAGAGTACGCGTTCCTGGAGCGTCACATCAACTGTCTTATTGTTGAACTCACTGATCTTGGCTGTGTTCTTTTCTGTGTCATCGGCCTGACTGTCATCATTGGCCAGATTCAGATTGTAATTCTCATACCAGAACGTAGTCTTGGGCAGGAAGTTTCTATGATATGGCGTAATATTATTAATGTTATAATCATTACCACTAATGCATGCACCAGTTACATTCTCGCCATAGAAATTAGCACTCTTATAATTTCCCCTTTCATACTCGTAGCAGCCAATGAGCAGGTTGCCACCCTTATATAAGTAGGGAGTGCTGAAGAAGATATTCATAACATCCTTTGTGCCATCAAGTTCACCTTCATACACAATGGTAGCGTCATCGGTGCCGCTAAAGACGGGATTATCGCCAAAAGAAGTAAAGTCAACCTCTTTCATGAATATACGGAAACGGGCATTACCCCAACTAGCCTCGGCTTTCTGCTTGAGATAGAACTTCATGTTCCTGATTACTTTGCCATTCATGGCAGCCAACTCATCGGCAGGCATGACAAACTCACACTTGTTATAATTCTCTGCATAATATCCATATACGGGAATAAATTGGTTACTGTCTGATTTATCATGAACTGTCAATGCCTTAACATCAAGGATGGTAAATGGAATAAGTTTTTGACCTGTATAGTTGCCTTTACCTGTCAGGGTAATTGTATAATCACCGGGAAGTATGCAACCTTCGCTATATGAGAGCAAGTAGTCTGTACCCTCAGATAAAGTAGCATTATTGGTGGCAGAGCATTTTGCTGTAGGAACAGGATGTTGTACATCTCCCGTATGGGCATAACCACCCTCAAAATTAGAAATGGTCAGTGTATTCTCGCCACTGATATCGAATGGTTTGATATTGAACACCTGGCTCGTTGTTCCATTGAAACGATCAATACCTGTAATAGTGACAGTCTTCTCACCTACATTTGTACAATCTGTATCGTAACTGATGGTATAGTTAACGTTCTCTACAAGTGTCTCGTTGTCTATCGTAACAACAGGCAGAGGATGCTGTTCCTTACCATTATAGGTAAGGTCATCAATAGACATGACGGTTGCTGTGGCAATATCTGTCTGGCCATCAACACATTTGCCGCTTATAATCACATCCTGACTGAAATCGGTCAGTGTGTGTGAACCTTGTATATAGACAGGATTGCTAATATTACCACTGCTTACAGCGTAACGCTCAAAGTATTTGCCGTCTGGGAGTTCGTATGCGAGCGTAACATCGGTTCCACTCTTATAATAGTTCTCTCCGTTCCAGATGTATGCAGGATTCTCGGGGTAAGTAATGGTAACGCCTTCACCAGCGGTAATCTTTACAATCACCTCGGCGTTCTTGCGGTCCGTACCTTCAGCACTGTCATAGCTGCCCACACCACCGGTGGTACCCAGAGTGTGATAATTATTGGTCAACGTTCTACCAGTATAGCCACCAAAAATAGAGCCTACATAAGACGTTCCTTTGATAACACCTGCATTAAAACAATTGCTGACATCAAAATTATCACTAATATATCCTACGATTCCACCATGAAATGCACCTTCTCCTGTAATATCGGCAATGTTGATGCAATTTTCTACGGTACCACCACCACACCAATATTTGCAGCATTCTCCTACAATACCGCCATGGCGATTAGCATTGGAATCGTCAGATAAGTCGTTGCCTACTCTGATTACTCCACTTACCTTGCAATTAGTTACCCTGCCACCATAATCATACATTTTTCCTACTATTCCACCAGTGCATTTGCCTCCGGTAATATCACAATTCTCAAGAACGACATTGGTTATTTCACCATAGTCGTTATTTTGCCAACCACCATAAAATGAGCCGAACAATCCCTGATTTTCGGAGTTGGGCTTATTGATGACAAGGTTGCTGATGACATTGTTATCACCATTGTATGAACCTCTGAACCAATGGTTTATATCAGTACCAATAGGCGTATGCTCTGTGGTAAGAGTGATGGGAGCAGTCTGCTTATAGTAGCCATCCAAACGTTTTCCTGAGTTGACGATTCCTGCCAATGCCTTCAAGTCAGCCTCAGTTGCAATCAGATAAGGGTTGTCCTTACTGTTTGTTGAGTTTTTGAGATCCTTCAGAGGGAAATCCACAATATTAAACTCCTTGGTGGCTGTACCCTCAAAGTTATTCAAACCTTTCAGGATTGCAGTGGCAGTTCCCTTGTCAATATTGTCCGAATACTCCAGATAATAGTCTGTACCTTCAACGAGTGTTACGTCGTTATACGTTGCAACAATGCTTGGCTTAATTTCGATATTACCAGACCAACGCTGGTCGGCGATATCAGAAATGGTTGCCAGATTTATATTGGTACTACCATTCTTGCTTGTGGTAATGCCCAAGGTTATGTTCTGATTGTTAACGGTCAGCGAATGTTCTCCGTCTACCTGACCCAAATTAGTCAGCGTACCACCCTGGCAGGTATAGTTAACGAAAGAATAGCCCTCTGGAACAGAAGGAGTCAGGGTTACTGTCCAATTGCCAGACCTGATATACTTCTTGCCATCTATCATGCTGGTAACAATGACACCCTCTGTTGCGCAAGTTATGTCCGAGAAGTTCTCTTCCTTTAAGACTTCATAAATACGCTCTGTCTTACCGGGTTTATCGGCCTCAATACTTGCCTTGTAGGCACTGCCGTCGCCCTGTGCAACATAATAGCAATGGGTATAGTTTCCGTAATTCGCACTTTGGTTTCGATAATAGCCAGATATACCGCCTATAAGTTCGGTTCCCTCAACGATACCTGTATTCAGGCAGTTGGTTGCAACCAAGTCATTTTGTGCAGCAAGGCCGAAAATACCAGCGTGCAGGGCGCCAGGACCAGTTATGTCAGCAGCATTCTCGCAAGAGTCAACCTTAACGCCATAATAGGTTTCACCGATTATGCCACCTATACGGCTTACATTGGCCGTAGAGCTTAAAGAACCACGAACAGTACATCCTTTGATATTTCCATAACCCAGATATCCGGCAATACCGCCAATACGGAATCCGTCATCAAGGATACCCTTAATGGTTCCGCTCACATGACAGTTCTCTATCAAGACATTACTATTATATTCACTTACGTATCCCAATATACCACCTACATTTGAATAGCCTGTAATATCACAATCCTGCAAGATTATGTTCTTGGCAACGGCATGACCTCCCCAACGGCCGAACAAGCCCTGATAAGCGCAGTCTGGTTTATTGATGGTCAAACCAATTATCTTGTTACCACGTCCGTCGAAAGTTCCGTTGAAAGGATTATCATAGTCTTTACCGATGGCTGTATGCTCGCCCGTCATGGTGATGTCGGTGGTAAGAACGAAAGTCATGCCCTGAGCATTGTGACCGCTGTTAACATAGGCTGCCAAGCGCTCCAGGTCGGCTTCGTTATCAATATGATATACCTTATTGTCACCCTCACCTTCATAGCTAAATACATAGCCGTCAAGGGTTTCGGCATCCTGAATGATATTAAAGGTACGACTGATGGGCTGTCCTGTATAGCCTGCCTCATTACCATCTACTGGGGTAAAGGTTATGGTATAGATGCCTGAAGCTGTCAAATCCTCCTTTGCTACAGTCTCATTGTTGCTGTTCTTTATCGTTACTGTATAATCGGTGTTCTCTGTAAGAGTTGTAACTCCTGCCTTAAGAGTGTAAACCAGATTGATGGCATCACCATCATACAGATAAGAGTCCATAAAGGCAGAAACACTTACTGGCTGATAGAATGTATAGCCTTGAATGGTTAGAGTCAGATAGAGAGCGTTTTCAGGAGCTGTCAGACTTACATTGAAACAATTATAGTTTTCGGTAATATATTCACCTATACTACCAATCTTGTTGATATAGTATAAACTGTTAACCTGCTTGTTAGAAGGATTTTTATATCCTGTGCGTGGGTTCATCATAGAGATGTTCGTATAGGTTCCATTCTCCAAGCAATTGGTAAAATATGAATTTCCGTAACCATAACCACAGAAACCGCCAGCCTTGTGCTGCTCACTGTTACTGCTTTGAATGGTACCGGCAAAGACACAGTTATTGAAGGATATGCTATGATTGTTTTCACTTTCAACATCTATGTTTCCCACAAAACCACCAGCATAATCGGCACTGGTAGTGATGGTAACCTTGACAACACAATTAGTGCATTCGTCTGGTGAACCTGACCATCCAATCAGACCTGCTGCATATTTGCCGGCAGAGGTTATGGTGCCATCAACTGTCAAGTTCATAATCTTGGCAAATCTGGTATGATGGAAAGGCGCAACGCCCTCAACGGCAGGATCGTTGTTCACGAGATTGACAGTCAGCTTATGGTCACGTCCTTCAAAATAACCTTCGAAACAGTGGTTTGCATCCAATCCCACCATTGTACTGATTGTTATGTCTCTGTCAAGAGCCACAAATCTACCACTGTAGTTGTAGCCGCCATTCACCATTTCGGCAAAACGATTCCAGTCGTCACTACTGCTTATTATATAAGGGTCATTCTTCTGACCACTACCAGGAAGCTGTGCCAGCACCTTTATCTCCTGAGTCAGAGAGCCGCTATAACCGTTTGCAGCCTTGCCCGTAATGGTCATAGTGTAGTTGCCGAGAGTCAAGACGGGGCTTGGCGAGAAAGTGATTTCGTAATTTTCAGGGTCAATGGTATTACCATCCAAGTCTTTTACGATTGGAACAACACTGATTTCAGAGCCTGTCCACTCGTAAGATGATTTGCATATCAGTGTGCTGTAATCAAGGTTTCTGTTTTCTTGTATAGGTACAACCTTGTCATTCTTTATCTGCCACATACTGCCCAGAGCCTCTTTCAACTCGGCGTTGGTCATCGAGCCTACAGGAGAACCCTGTACAGTACCAAAGGATTGAGTGTAATAACAGTTGTCAATTAAATCTGCCTCTTTAGCAAAAGTATAGCTTATATAATCGCCAATGGTAATTTGGGCAGGAGCAAACAGACAGTTAGTTATTCTAAGGTCATGACTATAAGTAGAAAAGTCAGCCACAAAACCAGAACAGCCCTTAACTTCCGGGCCAATAAGGCTTCCATCATACAGACAGTTATTGATATATGCATTCGAATATAAATATCCTATAAAACCACCATAACACCTATTATGGTAGCTATTATCTGCAGCGGCTGTACTTACAAATCTGACACTGCTCCAGCAATTATCAATATAGGTGTTACTATAATAACCGTCTGCATATGCTATAAGACCACCGGCATATCTGTAGCCGTTTGTTGTGATGGTACCTGATACATGCAGTCTCTTGAAGTTACAGCCGTTTGCATAACGGAACGGAGCACAATAATTTTCTGTTGCTTCCAGATTGAGTGTCATGGTATGACCATCACCGTCGAATGTGCCACGGAAAGGTTTTTCTTCACTTAAACAGGCTGCCTCAGATACATTGATGTCGGCACCCAATCTGTAATATTTATCAGCGTATGTTGAATAGTTGTTCTCTAGCAAATAGGCAAAAGTACTCCAGTCTTCATCACTGTTAATCATATACGGGTCGTTCTTGGTACCACTACCTGCGAGTAGCTTCTCTACAACAAACTCTTTGGTAAGTGTTCCTGTATATTGTCCCTTTCCATTGACCGTTATGCTATATCTACCTACCTCCTTAACTGGACTCGGAGTAACAGTTACACTGTAGTCAACATCTTTTGTCAGTTCGGTATGGTCGGCAGACAATACCTTATAATTTAAATTGATGGCATTGCCTGTATATATATAATGTTCTTCCAGACCTGGGAAAAAGCAGATATCGGTGGGGGCTATCAAATAAACAGTTAGCGACATACCACCGTACTCTCTTGAGGAGTCTGAACGGAACCTTATTTTCAGACAATTGCCAGAGCTTAGCAGCTCACCTACTTTATCTGATCCTGTGTATTGATCTCGACCAAGAATATTATTGGTGTCACCATCATAAAACTTCAGCCAGTCGCACCCAGTTTCTGTGTCGACCTTACCTGTTACCTTAATATAATAGCCAGAAGGCGCATTGATAACCAGATAACCGTCACAACTGCTAGAATGAGAATCTGACTTTCCGCCGTCATCATACACATTGAATGTGGTGATGTTGGCATTGGAAAGTGTCAGAACAGATCTGCCAGTCTTGGGCATGTTCACATAGTAATGACCTGCCGCACCTTGGGCAAAATCATTATCCTCCGATAAAATAACTTCTTCATAATTGGAGTCTGCCCGTGCCGTAGTGGCAGAGAGCAACACCAATGCAAGAATCAGCGTTGTCTTTCTCATGAAATTCTCAATTTCTTTCTTCATGTCTCAATTAAAAAAACAATTAAAAATCGGGCGCAAAAATATGTACGGAGTGAGTTTACGGTTGTTCAAAGGGGTAAATAAATCTGTTCAAATGAGTAAACTTTGTCCAAATGAGTTTATTTTTTTTACTAACTTTGCAGCAATGAAAGACCAAGGACTATATTTCTATGGATTGGCCGCTGCGACATACGTCATAACCAGTCTTGTGATAGCTGCCGTACGCTGGTTTCACATGTGCAGACCATGCGACCGTAATCCCCGTTATTACTATCCCGGGCGGCCTGCAGCCACACTAATTTACCTATCGGCTCTGATACTTGTTCCATATGTTATTAGCCCCGACAATCACACGGCCTGGCTACTTGTAAAGGCATATTTCTTGCCGGTTGACCTCTATTTCCTGACTATTCTTTTGTTCTCCTATTTTGGAGGAGTAAAACAATGGAAAAAATGGCGTGTCCCCATAGTGGCACTGGGCGTTATTGCGGGCTTGAGTGTGCTGGCCGCGGTGGCATGGGCTATTTCGGGAGATAAAGAGACATCGGACATAATAGAGAACATTATTATAGGTATAGGTGTAATAATGACGTTTGTATGTTTATGGGCAGCCCGTGTTGTGATCAAATGGGCACGCCAGGCCGATAATGAGGACTATTCAAACCCTGAGGATTTTCCCGTCAATTTTGCCCGCAAGACATTGGCCATGATGCATCTTACCATGGTACTGTTATGGATAACTGCCATAATAGGCAACAAGGCTGTTATGGCGTCACTACATATCTTTATGAGCTTTACATCGGTGTGGTTATTGATATCTGCACTCCACCCGCACCGCCATGGCAATCCTTTGGAGGAACAGGATAATCAGGATGACGAGCCGGACAAAAACCGCAAAAAGTCCAGTGCCTTGAATAAGAAGACAGCATATTACTCCCACAATATTGCCGATGACAAGGTCCAGGACATAATAAATGCTATACGTGAGGTTGTGGAGCGTAGGGAGGCGTTCCTGGAACCGCACCTGACCATGCAGGATGTTGCCACCCGCACCGGCTATAACCGGACATATGTGGCTGCAGTGTTCAAGAACCACCTGGGTGGTTTCTTTACATACGTAAATACACTACGTCTGGATTATGCCGACGAATACCGGAAAACGCATCCCAAAGCATCGGTTATTGAGATTTCCAATGAATCGGGATTCAATTCACGTACTACCTACTATGCCGTACAGGCAAAATTACGCCCCGACAAATAAATACAGTTTTTAGCGGCCTTTGTACTGAAAGTTGCTACATTTGCTTTCTCAATCAGTTTTTTATTATGAGAAAGAGTTTGTTTTCAGTTTTATTGTTTGCAGCCGTTCTTGTATGCTGCAAAGCACAGAGCCAGGTGGGTGTACTTACCAAGCCCACAAGTGCTACAACCAATTTAGAGGGTCATGAGTATCCTAAGATCAACCCTGACCTGAGTGCAATTTTCCGCAACGATTTTCCCGATGCCAAGACCGTAACCGTCAATGTTGGCGGCAAGAACTACCCTATGACCAAGGGTGAGGACGGCATTTGGGAAGTTACTACCGATCCTTTGGTGGTAGGTTTCCACTACTACACCATGAACGTTGACGGCAAACGTATTTCGGACCCCAACAGCAAGGAGTTTTACGGTTCAAACTATTGGCAGAGCGGAATTGATGTTCCTGAAGCCGGAGTGGACTACTATCTGGAAAAGGACGTTCCGCACGGCGAGATAGAGATTGTAAAATACCACTCTGACCTTACCAATGCTGAGCGTACCACATGGGTATATCTGCCGCCGCAGTACAAAAATGAGCCTTACCGCCGTTTCCCGGTGCTGTATCTGTTCCACGGAGCCGGTGAGGATGAGACCGGCTGGGGCACCCAAGGTAAGTTGGGCAACATTATGGACAATCTGATTTACGCCCAGGAAGCCGAGCCCATGATCATCGTAATGGAGCATGCCGTTGCTAACGATCCCAACGCCACCGGCCGTCAGAACATGTTTGAGTTCTCTTTCTTTGAAAAGGTAATGGTTCAGGAGGTGGTTCCCTATTTTGATGCAAAATACCGCACTCTTACCGACCGTGACAACCGCGCCATTTGCGGTCTTTCTCTGGGCGGATTCCAGTCATATTACATAGGTCTTAACCATCCCGAAATGTTTGGCTGGATTGGCGGATTCAGTGGCTCGGGCCGTGGTCCCAATGACCGTCGCGATGCAGAGATGTATCCCAAGTCAATCAACGACAAGTATCACCTGCTCTACATAAGTATAGGCACCGATGAGCCCGCACAGATGTACAAGGGCATTCATGACCTGCATGTGGCTCTTGATGAGCTAGGCATAAATCATATCTACTACGAGTCACCAGGTACCGGCCACGAATGGCTCACCTGGAGGCGTTCGCTACATCAGTTTGCTCCTATGCTATTTAAATAAAGATAAGGAGGGACGGTAACTGACCGCCCCTCCTTTTTTTGAGTTTTTATTGGAAAAGTTATGCGCCCGGGAATGCCCATTCATAAGGATCCTTCTCACTGCTACAGAGTATCTTTGAAGTATTCATATTATATACCTCAGTTGAAGGCTTGATATATCTCTTTTTAAACATTTTCTTATCCATATTGCTTTACTTGATTATTCTTGAAAAGATACTGTTACTTACTTATTGACACCTTCTGTCCTTTATAGATATAGATACCGCTTTCTGTGGGCTCACCTGTAAGCATTTTGCCTTCAAGGTTTGCCTTCAAGGGTAAACCATACATCATTTGTTATCTCACCGGTTTCGGTATCGACAGCCCCTACAGTAGTAATGGTTCCATTATCACTAACAATACGTACTACTATATATCGTGGCAGATCTGCATTATCTGAGGTTCCGCGGATTGATGCTTTATTCAAATGACTGTTTGTACCACTATATATCAGACGGGCGCGGAACGGAGCAAGACTTGCACCTTTTATGAAGCGTACAAATGTACCGGCAGCGATGCCGGCAGTGTTGCCATCATTGTAAGGTACGTAGGTTGAGAAACCATAGGTAGGTTCCGTAGGTGCTGCACTTTCCCAATCAAGTTTGGTATAGGTACCCTTGAATTTCCAGTTCCTGTCATCTCCATCTGAAGCATCCACAGCGCCATCCTTCAGTTCATCGTCACCATAGCTGGAAGCAACTGTTGCAATGGTTCCGGTAAAGGTGGCCTCTGTTTCCGCACATTTGAATATGTAAGGTGTATGGGCGCTAAGGGTGGCATTTGCATTCTGCTGGGAAATGGTAGCCTCCCACTGTTGGTTTGAAGAGTTCCAGCCAATACCCGTGAATGCATAGAACGTGCAGGCCGAAGGAGCACTGAAACTGAACGGCAGACACATTGTGGAGTAGGCATTTGCAGTAAGACCGCTACGGGTGAATGAAACCAACTGGTCTGTTGCACCAGCGTAATCTATCATTCACTTTCACGAATGCACGGAAAGCATTCTGGGCAGAGGCATCGGCACTCTCCTTCAGGAATGCGCTACCAGTGCTGGCGTATGGATTGTAAGAACCCACGAACTTCACCTTGCCGTCTTTGCTGGTAACAGCTTTGGTGTCAGTAGCGTAATTCCAGACCTTCACACCAGTAAACTCTGGGTTTTCAACGGGGTCGCTATTGCCCTCCCACTTCACGAGGTATGGCTTGCCGGCCTCGATGCTGGTAACAGGATTGAAGTAGATACGAAGGATGTTACCATCAATACCGGTTTGATGGAAACCACTGGTCACGCCGGTGTATTCGGTTTGTCCTTTGAAGTATTTGTCGCCTTCTTTTGTGTAGCGTTCGTTATTGTCATCATAGTAGCCATCCACATCAAGTTCCAGCACTGTTGCGTCTGCAAGTGGTGTGCCGCTGAAGTCATCTACGTCAAACGGCAGGCACAGCGTGTTCCATGAGCCATCCTTCTTCAGCGTGCGGCCACTGATGGTGACATCAGCTCTTTTGGCTTCATGCATCAAACTTATGAGAGTTGCATTGTCAGCATTATCATTGAGACTGCCGATAACCTTAAGCACTTCAAGGAATGCACCGTTTCCGATGGAGGTAACGCCTGTCGGAATGGTGATGGTAGCACCTGTGCAGTAGGCAAAGGCATTCTCGCCGATACTTGTAAGTGTTGACGGCAGGTTGACTGTTGATACAACGTAATGATAACTATCATTCCACGCAGTAGCGAAGGCTCCGTCGGCAATAGATGTCACATCCTCTTCAATTGTGATCGTTTTAATATAACTCTTGTATGTTAACCAGGGGTATGTGCCATCATTCTGAGGTTTTACCATATCGCCAGTACCAGAGATGGTCAGTTCACCGTTGCTGAAACTCCAATAGAGGTCGCCCCATGTGCCGTTGCCTGATGGAGAGACAATTGTAAAATGAGGATACAGAGAGCCACCATAGTTACCCTTTCCTTTTATCTCAACAATGCATTCATCGCCGATATTACATGGATCACCAGATTTTCCATTTGCATATGACACTGAACCGAATGTATAGTCCTCGCCTAACGTCAAGGTTGTATTACCATCTGTCACGGTCTCCCCGATGACATTGCTTGTAGGATTATTTCTAGCATCCTCAAACTTAAAGTAAATATAGGGATAATCATCACCTCCTCCAAACCGTTCCATTGTCTGGTTAGGCACTGTAGGAGTAAATAGCTTAATGTCGTTCTTCAATTCACTGACAGTGACGGTGGCACTTTCGTCGGGCATTACGAAACTGAACGTTCCATCGCCGTTATCGAAGATATTAAAGACCTCATAATTATAAGCGCCATAGGTCACACTGACTACAGGCACTTTGCCATCAGGCACGCCGCTGAAGTCAACGGTGACCACCTGACCCACGTCTGCAGTTTCAAAGTCTGCCGTAGCCGTCACGCCATCTGGCATGGAGCCGATGGTGACGGTATAAGAGGGGACAGCAGCCCACGCACTTGCCGAGGTGAGCACCAGAGCGAGCAACGTCATAGCAACCCGCTGAATCAAGTTCTTTCTGTTTTTACTCATGTTAATCATATTTTTTATCATTGTTTTTAGGTTAAGCGGTCATTTACTAAGGCAACGCCAGATAATGACAATGGCGGCCACAACCAGGGCTGCATATATGATGCCGACCAAGATGACAACCCACATATTAAAATCCATCGGACTATCCGGACTATTCTAATCGGGCGCAAAAGTATCAATCAAGTTTGTACAGGTATGTCTTAATTCGCAAAAGGATGTCTTGATTCGCAAAATATAGTGTCTTGATTCGCGTATTAAGACACGCCTTCTCATTCCCTAAGGTGTAGGGGTGAGCGTAGAATTGAGAATTGGATAAAAACAAACTCCGGCCCAGGAGATAAGAGGTCGGAGTTTGAGTTTTATTGGAAAAGTTATGCTAAATGGTTCTCTTGATCCTGGATAAGTCCTGGAATCTGACCAAACACGCCACGATACTCTTTGGGTTCACTTGAACAGAGAATGCGTGATGTCTCAATATCTATCACTTGAGATTCCGGTTTGCTATATTTCTTTTTCATATCTGATTACTGTTTTGGAATTAATACTTGATTAAAACTTGATTGCCATTGTGGATATACATACCTTCGCCGGCTGGTGTATCGGGCAATAATCGGCCGTTCATATCATACCATGTGTCAATGATAAAGTCAGCTGTCTCAGTACTGATCTCTCCAGTTGCCGTTATGGCCCCATTTGCATTGATCAACTTAACCTTCATACTGTTGGGCAATGACACATCAGCACGTGTTCCGCCACGCATGGGGGCATTCTGAGCCGATGAGCCTGTGTATTGCAGGAATGCGCGGAAGGATGGCATGCTGGCACCTTCGCCGGCCTTTACAAAATCACCGGGATTGACGGTATAACTGTTATCATCGGGACTATAGCTGTTGGCTGCAAATCCATACACCTTGCCAAGCATTCCAGAATTATGCGTTTCATCCCACAGTATGTTGTAGAACACGCCTTGGAATG
>CACWIN010000059.1 GCA_902760965.1 uncultured Bacteroidales bacterium
ATGAATCAGGGCGCAACAGCAGCCCCATCCTACTCGCTGGTACGTCTGCCCGACGGCAATGACAATGACGCCCTTTGCGAGATTGCCTACACCAGCACTCCCACTCCGGGCAAACCCAATGCAAAATAATGGCACAAAGGGGACAGTCCCTATTGTACCATTTTCAGCTGGTAATACACGCAGTCTGAGTCGCGATAGAACTCAGTGGCACCCCAGCGCTGCCAGTACCCATGTGTTTTAAGCCGATGCAGAACCGGAATGAAAATGAAATCGTATCGTGCCTTTAGTTCAGGCATGATCTCCATAATCATGTCGTAGTTGAGGCGTGTTCCGCGATAGTCTTCACGAACTATGAATGAGAACACGGCCGTATAACGTAGGCTATTCAGCTTGGCCAGAAGTTCCGGATTATCCTTCTGGATTTGAGCGGTCTCCTCTTCAATGCGGTATTCGCTCATATTTAGCAGCCCTATCACATCACCTTTGTCATCAACCGCCTTTACGCTGAGAGGCCAGTTGAAACGCAGGTCGCGCACCCAGCTTTCAACCTCATTGCGGTCAAATCCGTATTGCCGCGTAATCCAATCCACGGTTAACGGGGCATCGGCCGATGTCATTCTTTGCAACGTATAAGACGAATTCAAGGTTACGACATTGTATGTTAGAAGTATCTCCGGATGATATGACAGTTTGGCCTTGCGCAGACCCTCAAGTCCCATATCCTCCTCACGGTTCACATAGATAAACTGCTCGGGCAGATGGGCACAGAACTGCTGGTTTATAACGCTGAAAGCTCCTTCAACATTGCGGTCGGCCTTCTCCACACAAACGTCAAACGTATCATTGGTCACAGCCGATCCATATGTAAATGCCACCATGCGGCCATCCACATAGATACTGCCGCCCAGCATGCCCAGTTCATCCCAATGGGCAAAAATGGTCTCCATCACATCATGCTCGGCCTGCAACGTATCACCCCATGACGGATTCTCATGCTCCTTCTCATCCTGCCACAAAGCAACCACCCTGCGGCATTCATCAAACATATCAGGCGTAATAGGCCGATACTCAAAATCCGGATACAGAATATTGAAACGGTTTACATGGTTACGTTTGGCTTTGAGTTTTCCTCCTTGCAACGATGCCAGATCCGTGCGGTTATAAATGTAATCATATTGGTCGCGCACGGATTCCACATTAATATTGATACCCTCATGGCAGGCGTTCTGCTGTAACTGTAGAGCCGCATCATCCTCCAGGCCTAACAGTATAAGCTTTTGATTACAGTCCTCACATAATGCCTGGAGCAGTTCACAGGACGGGACACCCTGCATACAGAGCATATATGCACGCTCTCCTTCCATATTAAAACGCAGCACTACAGCATCCTTAAGCACACAGACCTCAGTACCAAACCACCCTTGCCAACCCAAAAGATTTGCAAAGGTAAAGTTGCAGTTACGGCGTCCGGCCCGCAGGCTTATTGCCTGCACAGCTTCACGATCATATACGGTAAGTTTATGGAAATCAAGCCTCATGAGGATTTGCCTGATTATCAAGTTTTGCAATGATATCATCTAACATACCAAACAATGCAGGAAAAGTATCGGGGTTTACGCTTTTACATATAACCGCACTGCCTACTTTCATTGGGACATCGGTCAAAAGATTCTGCAGATTCTGCCCTTTCTCTGTAAGCGTTACTATTACCTGACGTGCATCGGTCTGGCCTTTGCTGCGGATAAGGATACCTTGCAGCTCCATTCTCTTAAGGAGCGGGGTTACGGTGTTAGTTTCCAGCATAAGACGTTTGGCTATGTCATTTACCGGCTGCGCATCCTTCTCCCACAGGACCATCAGTACAAGATACTGCGGATAGGTTAAACCCTGCTCTGAAAGGAGCGGATGATAGGCCTGAGTGAGAAGGCGCGATGCGGTGTACAGCCTGAAACAGAGCTGGTTATCCAGCTTGAGCTGCTCTTTCATTTCAAAAATTCAATTATATCTTTTTCAATATCATTGGGAGTTACGGTTGGCGCGTAACGCTTTATATCTGATCCATCACGGTTTATCAGGAATTTGGTAAAGTTCCAAAGTATGTCACTCTCCTTCTCAACGCTCTTGCTGAGGGTCTTGAGCATCTTTTGTGTGGCCTTGGCCTTGAGACCTTTATACTCCTCTTTGGGAGCAACCTCTTTAAGGTATGTATATACGGGGTGTTCTGATGGGCCGTTAACATCAATCTTTTTCATAAGCGGGAATGTCACTCCGTGATTTATGCGGCAGAACTCCTCAATCTCAGCATCACTTCCCGGCTCCTGATGTGCAAACTGATCACACGGGAAACCTATAATTATCAGTCCCTGGTCCTTATACTTCTGATAAAGAGCTTCCAATCCATCGTATTGAGGAGTGAAACCGCACTTTGATGCAGTGTTCACAATCATCATAACCTTACCCTCATATTGAGCCAAATCAGTCTCTACACCTTTGTTGTTCAGTGTCTTAAAATCATAAATCCTTTTCATATCAATAGTATTTATATCGTTTGCGATACAAATGTAATACAATTATTTTATATCGCAAGCGATATTTTGAAAAATTTTGAAAAATTAAAGGACATTTTTACCAACCACCGGGACGGCCTCCACCACCAGGGCCAAATCCGCCACCAGGACTAAATCCGCCGCTGTTTCCGCTGGTGTAGGATGAAAGATTAACTGAAGTTCCACCGCTTACAGAGCCATCGGTTGTAAGCATTCCCTCAAACAGGCTAGTGCCGCCGCTTACTGTCACACCTGATTTCAGAGTTGGTTGTGATGCGCCCGATACAACCAGCGTGGTTCCGCCACTGGATGGTGTTGTGAATGCAAGAACATAATTGCCCACAGTCATAGAGTACCATGTGCTCTTGCTCCATGATGATGCTGAATAGCAAGATTGTGTAAGGCTGGAACCTGACTCCAACCCGCCAATGGCAATGATGGTGCCGCCCTCAACATACAGCCGGCAACCGCCCTCGGTATTGGCATCTATTGCCAGTTCCGGCACACCAGAACCAAAGGCATATACCAGGCCACCCTTTATGTAGAAATTGCCGTTGGCATCAAGTCCGTCATTACTTACGGCATAACCGCATACCTTACCGCCTTGAATTGTAAATGTTTTGGCAGAATTTATGGCATCGTCTGCTTCAGAATGACTATATATCACGCCTCCGTTTACTAGAATATGGGCTTTTGACTCAACACCTTCGTGCGCTGTACAACTTACATTAACCGTTCCGTCCTGGAAAAACAGGTTGCCGTCAAACTTTATACCCTTGGCCGATACGCTGTTAGATGATGATGAACCTCTCCGACCACTTGATGACTGTCCGTAATTGGAACCGGTGGTGTTAACACGTACTGAACCGCCGTTAAAGCATCCTATTCCGTCACCGCTGATACCTTTTCCGCCTTTGCCACTGTTTACCACATGTACTGTACCTCCGGTTATATAGAACAAGCTGTCTGCCTTAATTCCTGAAGTACCTTTATATTCTGCATCATCTGCATCATACGAAGCCGCACCACTGATATTTATAATGGTAGCACCTCCGCATATGTAAACCAATGAATCCGATACGATTCCTTTCTTCATATTGGCCGATACATTGACACCTATGGACCCGCCCGATATTACAACCGCATCCTTGCCGCGTATTCCATGACCTGCACTTGAGGTCACGTTTATAACCGGCGATTCCATGATATGAACGTAATCATCGCTGTTAATGCCTGATTTGCCCTTAGCGGTTACATTGAGAGTTCCGTCACCGCTGAATATAAGCTGACCTTCACTGAATAAGGCCGCCTTCTCATCCTCATCGGCCAAAGTTGATGAATATGTCGTTCCGTCAGTAAGGCTGTTTGTACCATTGACCACGACAAAACAGCTTTTCTTGCACTGATTGTTTATAGCTGCGCCGTTTGGATTGGTCAGTTCCAGACCGTTCAGCACTATAGCATGTTTTTTGGAACTGTACAACTTGAGAGAACCGTTACGGCATGTTCCGCTCAGTTCATACTTAACCTTTTCACCTGAAGTGTTGTTCACTGTAACGTTACCGCCCTCAACGCTTACAATACCTTTTGTATCACCTGTAACCTGTACACCGTCATCGGAAAACACGATACTGATGGTTAGGTCAAACTTGGTTCCCGATATACTGTCATCGGCCCATTTGGAATCATCAATAACAGGTGCCACCGGCGTAATGTCAGTAGTATTGTTAGACTCATTATTATAAGGCTGCGTATATTCATATACAGTTGTCAGGCTGTCGGGGCTGCAGCCCAAACACAACATCAGAGTTATCAGCAAATAGTATTTATTCATAAACATTTTCTATGTCAATAATTAGACAAAAAAATCAACAAAGGTTTTATTGGATCCAAAATATCCTATTGTTTACCAAAATATCAATAAAAAACACCGACGGGTTGTCTTGCCCGCCGGTGATTTTTTTATTTACCGTTTTTATTTCTAATGGATTCGTAATATTCGTGACGTGCAGGATTCTCAGGGAACCAGCCCTTGAGCACACGCTTCTCCTGCTGGAACATCTCACCTATTCCCCATAGGCATGAGAATGCAAAACCGCCTATTATGGTAGATACAGTCTGATTCTTAACAAGCAAGGACAGAGCACAGCAGATCAGTCCTACCACAAGCCATACCCACCAGCTTTTCTTACCCCAATAATACTCCATCTTGATGACGGCAGGATGGCACAGACCGATGCTCAAAAACACCGCCGCACCCACAATAATTCCACTCCAGTTCATGACCGCAAAGGTACAAAAAATGTGTCACTTTCTGAAAGAGAGGATGAGCGGATAGATTTCAAGACGGCCGGCAACGACCTTTCAATAAATGACGCAAAGGGAAACGACCCCTTTGCGTCACTTTGCGTCAACTTTGTCAAAAAAGTTTTATAAATTCGCGCATCGTTTCAGATTGTTTGAGACAAATGAAATACAGCACGACATATCAGATTACATCGGCCCAGATGGATGGCCGATACCGCCTTACTGTGGACGGAATCCTTACATTTCATGAGAATACCATAGCCCGATATCTCACCACTCTGGGGCTGGCGGCTTTTGACCTGCAGAAACAGGACCGCACGTGGGTGATATCGGAAATAAACCTTGAAATGCCCGCGCCACCCACCATGTGGACCGAGGACATTGAGGTCCAGGTATGGGTAAGCGAGATGTCATCACTCCGCATCTGGATGGAATTTACCATGAAAGAAGTGCATTCCGGCGTTCTGGCAGCTCGAGGCAACAGCTGCTGGTCAGTCATTTCAATGTCCGAGAGGAAACTGCTGTCATGTGAAGGCCTTATTCCCGATGCCCAACTCATACCTGAACTTGCAGCCGGGCCACACAAGAAACGCGCTGTCATGAAATTTCAGAATGGGCCGATAAACACACTGCAGCATTCGGTAAACCTTATCGACCTGGATTTCAACGGACACACCACCAATCGCAGATATGTCCAGCTGGCTCTGGCCTGCTTTGAGCCGTCATTCCTTGAGGCTTACAGGCCCGACTCGCTTAACATCCGCTTTATCCATGAGTCCCGAATGGGCGATGAACTTGTTTGCCAGACACATCCTGCCGATGCCCCACAAACATTCGTAGGCAGAATCATCAATGGTTGCGGTCAAGAGATTTGCAAGGTAAGCAGCCAGTGGGTAAAAAGGGAACCCCTCCCAGACATCGCATCGGTCAATCTGATCCGCCATCCCCAAAAGTGACGCAAAGAGAAACGACCCCTTTGCGTCATTTTACCGGGAAAGTAAAGTATGTATCCGGATAGGGTTCATCCTTGAGGGTAAAGTGCCACCACTCTGAATCCAGCGGCTTGAAACCATGACGCAACATGGCATCACGCAGTATCATACGGTTGGAAAACTGCTCATCGGTAATACCACGGTAATCAGGATGGCTTTCTGTTCCGAACCAGTCAAATGTTCCGCCCATATCCACCTCTTTCTCTGTTGTCATGTCAAACAGAGTGAGATCAACTGTCGATCCGCGTGTATGGCCAGACTGAGCCATGATGTAGTATAGCTCAAACAGGCGGCTTTTATCTACGTCGGGATAGAAATAGCGTCGCATGGTGGTGTCTGCAACATCTTCTGCCCATCGGACAAAATGATCAACTGCACACTGAGGACGGTAAGCATCATATATTTTAAGCCTGTAACCAAGACTGATCACATCATCACTGACTGCCTTGAGGCTATCGGCGGCCTGGCGTGTCAGCAAAGCGTTGGGAGCCAGATATCCATCTATGCGGGTGCCTACAAAGTTGTAAGTGCCATAGTAACGTATCTCAAGGATGACATCGGGAACCACATCGGTAATGACCACAAAATCACTTGAATCCTGCTCCTTAACCTTGCTGACAGGCTGTTTGCAGGCTGCAAGTGTCAAGCATAATGCCATAAAAAGTGCAGAATACTTTCTCATATCGGTTATTAGTCCTTTTACGTCTCCAAATATAGTGCAAACCGAGAGGAGAAAAAAGGAACTTGTTGAATAAATTTACTTTTTCTCGCCTTGACAGCAAAGGGGTTGACGCAAAGGGGTCGTTTAACAATGCGTCGTTTTTTTACAAATGACGCATTGTTAAACGACCCCTTTGCGTCGACCCCTTTGCGTCACTTGCGTTTGAAAACCCGCCTCTTCAGGCTCCGCTGATAATCAGTAAGCGGGGCCTGATACTTTTCAGGGTCGTAGATAATAGGAATATAGTATTGAATATACTCCTTATAAGCCCCTGAAAGAGTCATATATTCACTCTTATGTAACGGAAGCAGTATCACACCGTTGAATTTGGACACTGCCAATTCACTATTTCCAGGAACATGTCCCTCGCTTCCTCTTTCACGAATCTGTTTTTCCAGTTCTGTGGCTGCCCATTCTTCACCTCCGTCAACTCCATCCCATGTATTCATGTGCAAAGACTCAAATAATCTGGGCCAACCAGGAAACAAGACTTCATAATGATCAGGTTTGTTCTCCATCGTAAAGAAACCTATTTCATCAAAACCGGCTGTACCCCACTTCTTTCTTTTCTCCAGAACTGACAGGTCATGCTTGAGGTTCTTGACACTTATCAGATAAGGATCCAGACCAGCACCATCTGTTGTGGGAACTGAGTAGGCATTGCCTCTGACTCCTGTCAGCTTATGTCCCTGAGCAATCACAGTATTGCCTTGCTTATATGATGAAATAAGATTCTGAAGGAACGTTATCGCTTCATCTATAGTGCCGAGTTCTATCGATAGAACATTTCCGCTCTTTTCTTTCAGGCCCATTACCCAGAATGAATAGACACCCTGGGAAAGCTGGATGCAGGAGATATAACCCTTATAGGGCTTGTCATTGGTCAATATTCCGTCATCATATATGCTCTTAAGGGAATTCAGTTCCGGATACTGTATTTTCAGGCTGTCCAGTATTATGTCCGGAAGGCTCTGTGGCATTACCTTATTATCCTGATATGGCAGAAGAGCCACCTGAGACTCCGGTAAGGAACCGTCAAAACGTGCCATCACCTTACGGCCGTTTTCAGGTTCTGCGGACTCTTGTTGCTCATCAGCATCAAATACATCCGGTTCAACCTCTGTGCCATAGGCAATTGGCTCATTGTTTGATTCATATACCACTTTATGGCTTCTTTCTGTTGGTAAGACGGGACGGATGGATAGACCGTTATGGCGACTGAAAGGTGCTACAGACACATCTTCGTCTATGTTTTCTAAATCACCATTTACAAAATAGATGCTCCAGGCCATTAATGAATTATCAGTATCCAAAGAACTTGACCAATACATTCCGTCATAATCTATACCGTTGAGGCTTTTTCCTCCACGTATTCCTGCTGCGGGAAGGAATATGGAACGGTCAGTATAACCGGAAACATTACTTGCTACACGGTATCCATATACGCCGTTTTCTTTAGTCCAGGTCCAGGTACATTTATTGAACAGTTCCTCCATCTCTGACTTGGTGGGCATACGCCATTTGCTGCCCCACAACATACGTGCAGCGTCATCAGCCGGAACAAGTTCTGTCATCTTATCAGTAAACCCGTTATTTCCAAGATCGCCGGCATTACAGTATTTGGTCAAAGAGGAATTTGAACCTTTACTCCACATGTAGGTGCTCCACCAATAACCATCTGACATATAAGAATTCCAGTGCTCCTGTGGTTCTTCTTGCGCATAACCGGATTTATAATGTGGCGCCATCTCACCCCAGGCAAAATAATCCCCATACTCCTCGGGCTTATCAGCGCCTATATTGCAGGTGGCCCAATTCACACTCAGACCAAGGTCAACGTATTCATGTTTATTGGGATAAAGCTGAACCCATCTCTTTTTAAGCGCACCATCCTCTATAAAGAGGGTGTAAGTTGTAGAGTTGGTTTTCACGTCATCAGATACGTATTCGTCATACCAGTCGGCCACTGTCATTGAGAAAGGCTCCCTATTGAATTCTCTCAAGTGGTATTCCTTGTTCATTACCGTATAGACCCCGGTTTCATCGATAGCAAACACGGTCAGAGTGCCGGGGCAGCAACCATAATCAAATCCTTTCAGGAACAGCAGATATCGGGATTCGGCCACCTTAACGCAGTGGAAATAGCCGTTGTCAAACATCTCTTCCCAAACCCAGTCCACATTCCTGAAACGGTAATGTCTGCCGGCTACATCAATGTCCATTATACGGAAGTCACCTGGATCACTATTCCAGTCTTTATCGGTATAATTGAACAAGGTAACAGTGATTCCTCCTGACGCATCACCTATATGGGTCTTGAAAACTTCTTCCGTTTCAAGCATAGAGTCATCATAATCGTCTTGTAAAGAATCAATGAACTCCCTGTTCACCTCATGTCCAAACCGGAATATGGTGACAGCTTCCTCCTGCTTGGGCGGAGCATAACCTTTAGGCATCCTGACTGTAACCTGACACTCTGCCTTGAAGTCTCCGCATACAGCCTTGATTGTACACTCTCCGTCTGATACGGCTGTGACTTTTCCGTGTCCTGGTGGCATCCGAAGGGATGAATGAAGCATTCAGCTTGTACTCCCGGCCTATTTCCAATTCAATTCTGTTCCTGTTCAGACCAATACCTTGAATAGGAATATAAGGCTGTTCTGTAACCGGTCTTATAGAATGGCCTACCAGAAGGCTTAAGAGAACCGAATCCAGCCTCTTTCCTGCGTGGGGGCCGGAAAGAGCTGACAACACCCATGCCCTTGGTTCTTCCGATGATTCCAGATCACGCGAGCCCCATAAATAAACGCCGGAACCGTAATTAAGGTAATCACGATCGTCGCTTTTGAAACCACCGGCCGGCAGGAATATTGAATTGCCGTTCCTGCCAGTCACAATAAACCCTTGGCTGTTTTTATCGAATTCCCAACTGCAACTGTCCATCAGTTCCTGGAATTCTTCTTTTGTGGGCATTCGCCAGTCTTTACCCCAGAGAGCAGTGGCGGTGTCTCCCTGGTACTCCATACTCAATTCATATAGGGTTCCGCGATAATAAGGATAATTGGAGCCTAAATTACAAGTGGCCCAATTCACACTCAGGCCCAGGTCAATAAAATCATGCTCTGGATAAGCATCGGACTCAATATCTGTATTATCGGTTTCAGCCTTATCATAAACGGTATTGGAAATCAGAACTAAAGCAACAACCATCACCAAAGGCATGTAGATGAGTTTAAGCAGATTGCCCTTACGGGAATTATTGCGGTTCATCATAAGGATTCTGGTGCGCAGATAGCTTTCACCCAGTCCGTTCACAATCGGGATGGAGAGTCCACCGGTCGCTATGCTTAGCAGACTTTTTTCATACTCCAGTTTGTCTAAACCGGATTCAAGCACCGAAGCATCGGCCTGGAACTCCTGAACACAGCAAAGGTCATGTCTTAACAGCCAGACTGCGGGATTGAACCATTGGAAAGCTGAAAGAATGTCTATGGCCAACAGCTCTATGGAATGATGGTGTGATACGTGTGAGTACTCATGACGTATTACTGCCGATGCACACGACAGCTCCGTATAATCTTCCGGCAGAACTATATAATTCATCCAACTGAAAGGACGGATGTTTTCGCTTGACATAACTATCCTGCAACCATCCTTTTTCTTTACTATGCGGCTACGTCTTATTATGCCATTCACCTTAAAAGCTGACAGAATTCTGAAAGCCAAAAGGCATACTACCCCTAACGCATAGAAAAACATCAATACCGATACCCAGTCTATATGCCTGCGGACCGGAATAGGCATAGTTTGGTTTGAATCGGGCAGCACCACCGCTTGCTGTACTTCCTGTTGTAGCAGGACCTGTGTCCCGGCAGATTCCTTTATCTGATTCTGCTCCTGCCGGATCTGCCTCTCTCCCGGTTGTATGTCCGGTTGTACAGTATGGTGGGTTGGAGTTGAGGGGACGGCAGCAGGAGCCTGAATTGCAGCAACTTCAGGGTTCTCAACCACTGGCGCCGGCCTGTGGATTGTGATTACGCAGAACGGCAGTATATAAGAGATAACCAGCGATGATACAAGGACTATGCGTGCAGTACGGTGAAACGTTTCACGCCTCAGCAGCAGGTGGTACAGCAGCACGAATACCACTGTGAGCAACGCCACCTTTAATATGTAAACAAGGAATGTACTCATGACTATTACTGTTTTTTGATTTCCTTAATTATCCGTTCCAACTCCTCAACCGACAGTTTCTCATCCTTTACAAATGACATCACCACGCTGGAGTAAGAACTGCTGAAAAACTCATCGACTATACCGTTTATGCCGGACTTGCTGTACTGCTCCCTGTCAACCGTAGCATAATACTGATAGTTGGTGCCGTAGGCATTATGGCTGATAAAGCCGTCAGCCTGCAACGTACGCACCTGGTTGGACAGTGTGCCGAATGAGGGTTTAGGATCAGGATAGCGTTCCTGAAGCTCGCGGATAAACATGGGCCCGTAGGTCCAATAGTAGTCCATTATTACCCTCTCCTTCTTGGTCAAGCGTCTCATAAGCAAATCATTTAATCGTGTTAGCGAAATATTTTCGTTACAAATGAAACGAAAAATTTTTGTTCAGCAAATTTTTTTCGCTGAAAAAAACGCCGCAAAGGGGTCGTTTAACAATGCGTCATTTGTTAAAAAACGCCGCAAAGTGAAACGACCCCTTTGCGGCGCGTATTGTACTCTTTTTATACCTTTGCCTCATATTTTCAAAGATATGGAATACCTACCTAAAGATCCCGGAATGTTAGTATCGGCAGTAAATATGCTGCTTAGAGATGAGGAGTTTGATACATTGGAGTCGCTGTGCTGCTACTTTGACAAGGAGCCACAAGAGATAAAAAAATATCTGCAGGAACAGGGCTTTGTCTATGACGAGGAGCAGAAACAGTTCCGCCCCGTAGGATATAAATAAGCATCAGGAGTTTAAGAACTCCAGCACAGCCCGGTTGAATGCTTCCGGGCATTTGTTTGCAATGAAGTGATTACCTTTGATAATAACTAATTGTGAGTCTGGTATACTTTTAGCGATAAGACGGGTGTGCGCATCCTTTATCATATCATTGGTGCCTGCTATAACCAGGGTTTTTGCCTTTATGGCCGATAATTCCGCAGGCATGACATTGGGGTCATTCACCATAAGCCCAAGTATCTCAGCATTCTGCTTAGCTTCAGGGCTTTTACGGGCAAACATTCTGGCAATCTTATAACCAATCTCAATTGGGATTTGTGTGGAAGGCTTTACACCTTTAGCATTAAGATTGGCACCATTAAGAATCAAGCGGTTCACGCGGTCCGGATACTTGATTGCAAATACCATAGCTATGTTTCCGCCATCAGAGAACCCAAGCAGATGTGCTTTATCTATGTGGTGGGCATCCATAAACGCCAAAAGGTCATCGGCAAACTGACGGATGGTGAACGGAGCACTGCCACGCGGTGTTTTTCCGTGCCCGCGAGTATCCAAAGCATAAACATGATAATATCGGGCAAACTCATCAATCTGTCCCTTGAAATAGTCACAGTTCTCACCGTTCCCGTGCAACAGAATCAACGGCTCGCCCTGGCCCTTCTCTATGTAGTAATGCTCAATATCCATGCCACAAAGTTACAATAAAGCACAAAAGCTAGGGGCACAAAGGGGACGGTTCTTTTTGTGCCCCTCGCTACAACACCTCCTAGAGCCATATTTAGGGGCACAAAAAGAACCGTCCCCTTTGTGCCCCTGATAAATGAATAATCATTATCTTAGCATCGGAGAAAACCAAAACATATTTCTTATGAGAAAGTACATTGTCACTATCATGTTGCTGTTGGCAGTAGCGGCTGTATCGGCACAAGACAACATCTATTCTTTCAAGGTTAAGAATGATAAGAGTCAAGAGGTAAGTCTGGAGCAGTACAAGGGAAAGGTGCTGCTGATTGTAAACACCGCCACCCGTTGCGGATTCACGCCGCAGTACAAGGACCTGGAAGAGATTTACGAGAAGTACAATGAGCAAGGATTTGAGATCCTGGATTTCCCGTGCAACCAGTTCGGTCAGCAGGCGCCCGGCACAATTGCCGAGATAAAGGAGTTCTGCTCCACCAACTATCATGTCAAGTTCACCCAGTTTGACAAGATTGAGGTTAACGGCGAGAACGAGATTCCGCTCTACACATGGCTCAAGGCCAATGCCGAGAACAAGAACAACATACGTTGGAACTTTACCAAATTCCTGATTTCGACCGATGGCAAAGTGCTCAAACGCTTTGAATCCGGCGACAAGATGACCGATGTAGAAGCCGCTGTTGCACAAGCTCTCAAGACCGAAAAATAAAATGTGGAAAAGGGGAAATCCCCTTTTTCACATTTATGGACAGACGGGTCTGATAGATCGGCCTTCGTTGCGGTATGTGCCGTTACCCATAGTAGCATCACAGCAAAGGGAGATTCCCCATGCGTGTTCCGATTTATTCACCACCGGCCATTCATCACCCAAAATGAGTGTGCTTGACCAGTATTGGCCCCATGCCGGGTATTCGCCTTCACGAAGCGTTGATTTATCCAAGTATACATTGAAGGGCATAAAGATGGAGCGGTCTTCAAATCCGGGAACCTTACTCGTTACACGGTATCCCTCAACGCCGTTCAGGGTTGTATAGGTCCAGGAACACTGATTAAGCAATTCCTGCATCTCATTCCAAGTGGGCATACGCCAATCGCCGCCCCAATTGACATGAGCCACATCATCCTCAGAATCTAACACAGTCTTACCATCCGTATCGTTATACTTGGAGTATTTATATCTATTACCGTCTATACAGAACTTGTAGGTTGAGAAACTGTAATCTGTTTTTGGCTCGGTCTCACCCCAGGCGTACATACCGCCTGTATCTTCCGGCCTATTGGCTCCCACGTTACATGTAGCCCATTTTACACTCAGGCCAAGATCCACATATTCGTGAGCAGTAAATAATGGCTTACCATTAACAAGTATTCTCTGAATGGTTTTACCGTTCACCGTGATATTACCGTTACTGTCTATCTGCGCACCGGGAAGCTGGCGGACAAGGTCCTCAAGCGATGAACTACCTTCAGGAGCAGCATAAGTGGCTGCGTTGAACGAGACGGAATCATTAACTTTAACTGTCTGGACCTTTGCCACAACAGCCGATACTGCCTGCTCGGACAATTTATCCTGAGCAACAAGATTATCCGGGACAACAGTTTTAAATGGCTGCAGAATCAGCAACAGCAACACAGCAGCCGCTGCAGGGATTAATATGGATGCAGCAAGAATCCTGCGACGCTTTCTTGCGGCACGTTCATGTGCTGCACGCCTGGAAAGGAAATCATTCCAGTCAGACTCCGGCAGATCGGCCTTGCGGCCAGCCTGACGTCCTTTTATTATGTCTTCCCAATCCTTCATAGTCCTGTTTTGTTTAGGTAATCTGTAAGCGCCATCTTGAGGCTGGCGCGAGCCTTTGCCAGTATGGATGTGGATCCTCTCTCCGATATTCCCAACGCCTTGGCTATATCTTTATGGCTGTATCCGTCAATGCAGTACATATTGAACACCGTACGCTTAACCGGTGGCAGTCCTGCTATCATCTCATCAAGTGCGTCATCAGGTATTCTACGAACCGATTCGGCATCGGGTTCCAAGGCATTCTCAATCTCATCACCACTAACCAGATCAAGCGGAATCTGGCGGAACCTGCTGTTCTGCTTAAGCCGGTCAACCGCCATATTAACGGTAATCCTGCTCATCCATGCCCAGATTGAGCCCTCACCCGTGTATCGGAAAGAACGGAAGTTATCCATTGCTTTGATCATAGCGTCATGCATAAGGTCCCGGGCTTCCTCGCGGTTCTCTATGTACCTGAGACAGAGCGCATAGAGCCCGGCTGCATATCTGGCATACAGCTCCCCCTGTGCATCCCGCTCATTACGGGCGCACCCTAATGCAAGTTCTTGTTCAGTAAGAATGGATTTACCCATTACTTTTCCAGGCCTTTCTGATTACTAAACTGCAATGTATGCAAAATGCGTCATCAGATGAGGAAGAAAATCTATAATAATACTTAATCCTGCTTGAACTTATCAATTTCCTGCTGCCAGATATCATCATTAATTCCCAAATACTCCTTTAAACCCTCAGCCCAGAAATGAGCCGCCTTATCGGGAGTGACGGCAAAGGCTATATCACCATCATAAATGATATCCACTTCCGGAAGTCCGCCTTCATAAACTTCTACAACAGTAGGATTTTTCACGGCATACTCAATATCAGCTATCTTTTTGTTGACCGATGCCTCCAACTCCTTAGCCAGATCGGCCTTTATGCTTCTTGTCTCTGTTGAATCGGCCTCCTTGTAAACAACGCTGTATTTTCTGCCTTTCTTTACAAGAAATACGCCCCATAGGTTCTTATTCCATGCATTCCGCATTATATAACCGCAAACAAAACCTTCCGGTGCATATTGCTTTAGTTTCTCCAAAAAGTCAGTCTTGGTTCCTACTATACCACAATCACGGGGATAAACCTCTTTTGTGCCAATCACCCGTGTATTATCTTGCATCTTGATTTCAAAATGATTCTTGCTAAACGGAATCTCAACAGTTTCGTATCCTACATATGAAATCTGCAATCTGTCCATGGGATTAACCAGTTTAAAGGAGAATTTCCCCTCCATATCAGTGATGCAGTGAGCCACAATACGGTCATCGGCATCACGCTCCGCAACGTTCACCATCATCATAGGACCATCATTATCGGTAACAACGCCGGTGATTATATCACCAGCCTTTTGTGCAAACACTGAGGTTGCGGCTGCCTGTACTAGCAGCAACAATGAAAGGATTCTTGAAGTCTTCATAAGGTTTTGTTTTTGTGACAAAAGTATTCTTCAATAGATCTTAATACAAGAAAATAGCGTTGCAAAAACGTTGCATTTTTACGAGTCAACTATTTACAGGGATAAACAAAATGTACTGCAGTTTCCATTTGCAGGAGCCGGACATACTGTTTGGGGACCATTTGTGGAGGGCGTGAGTGAAGCCCCCTGGAGGATCCCGTTAAGAACGGCGCTTGTCCGCGCCCCGTTAAGCGCCGTAGGCGATTAAAAGGGGTAAGTTCGCCGTTTAGGGTCCGGAAGGGAGGCTGAATAGCCCGGAGCAACTGTGTCCCCAAACAGTATGTCCGGCGGAGCAAAATCACAAAATTTGGGTATTACTCACATAAAAACAGGCCGGTACCTTTGCACTCGCTATGGTAATAACAATAGTTGGAAATGGTTTGTGTATGATAGTATCGGCCTTGGGTGCAAGGACGCATACGAACGGGGAGGGCTACATGTGAGCCCTCCTTCTTTTTTTATAGATATTGTACAATTAAAAAAACAATAGTTATGACAATTGAAATGATTAATGAAAAGTTCGGGCGCATGTGCCGCGGACTGCTTAAGAGGCGCTGGATTGCGTTGGGCGCCTTCGTTGTGATCCTGTTTGTAGGTATGATAGGCATGAAGAAGATGGTCAAAGAGACATCGTTCGACGCCTATTTTATAGAAGGTGACCCCATGCTTGTCAAGACCGATGAATTCAAGGCCCACTTTGGAAACGACTACTTTGTAGGAGTACTCACAGAATGTGACAACATCTTTACCAAGAAGAACCTTACGCTGCTGCGTGAGCTCTCAAACGAGCTGATGGACAGCGTATCATACGCCGACAAGATAACATCACTGACCGATATAGAATTCATGGTAGGCGATGAATGGGGCATGAACATCGAGCAGATATGATGATATCCGTATTCCCGTAGGCGGAGTGCGTCTGCGTTACATGCGCGACCGATGGAATCTTGAAGTTGTGGCCGTTCCCGTAGCATCGTTCTTTGAACTGCCTGTTGAATCAAACAATCCCTGGTCAGTAGTTCCAACCGGACTGCCCATGCCTGTTCAAGCCAGCATGGGTACTACCCCAGCCCACAAACTTGAAAATATGGAGTACGGTGCAAGGTTCTCAATGTTCCTGAACGGAATTGACTTCTCCGTTTGTGCACTTGAAACCTGGAACAAGATGCCGGTATTCACGACCCAAGTCCAGGGCGGTTCAATACTCATGACCGGTCAATACCGCCGCATGACAATGGTTGGTGCCGATGTATCACTCCCTATAGGACAATTCGTATTACGCGGAGAAGGTGCACAGTATTTTGACGAGGCCCAAACTCCTGCATCGGGAACTGACATTCCGCGTTCAGGCACAGCAAATGCCCTGCTCGGCATAGACTGGTATGCCGGCAACGACTGGAACCTGTCGGCCCAGTACAGTTACATGTACATTGAGGATTACAACTCATCAATGAGCGGCAACCAGCACACCCATATGGGAACGTTCCGCATGTATGCCCACAACTCGGAATACTGGCTCAAGCTCAAGTATAACTTTTAAAATGAAACAGGGGTTTGTCCCCCTGTTTCATTTAGTAGCCTAGATATGACATGATCAGGTCAACCGCCTTGTCCTCGGTAAGATAGTCCATATTAAGGACAATATTATAGTTGCGGGCATCATAACGGCTCTGTCCCGTGTAGCGTTTTACATAGTTGTCACGGGCCTTGTCAACAGAGTTTATTACATCTTCGGCCTGTTCACGTGAAAGATTCTGCTTGCGCATTATGCGTGCAATACGGTTCTCGCGCGATGCCGTTATAAGTATATCAACCTTGTTGGGACGGTTCTTGAGTACAAAAAAGCCCGAACGGCCGGCAATAACGCACGAACCCTGATCGGCTATTCCGTTAAGTATCTCCTTTTCGGCCTCAAATACGTCATTCACATCCTTTGAAAGGTTGTACTCGGTTATATAATCACTGTCACCGTCAACAATCATACCACTCATGGGAACCGGAGCCACCAACTGGATAAAATCGTCCAGCCAACGTTTCTTTTTGCCTTTCATCTCCTCAATACGCTCTGCAGTCAGATTGAGTTTTGCCTGAAGAGCGTCAACAAGCTCCTTGTCACTGAAACGTACTCCAAGTCTCTCAGCAAGTTTACGGCCGATAGTCCTTCCACCGGAGCCAACCTCTCGGCTTAAAGTAATTACAAACGGTTCTTTCATTGCGGTTTATATTTATCGTTTTCTGTCGCTGTTAACAGATTGCATAGATACAAAAAGAAAAACAAAAATCAAACAAAAAATCAAACAAAAACCTTACAATTTAGTTTTTAATACTTAAGTTTGCAACAACAATTAATACTATCCTTATTATTATGAAGAAACTATTCTCAATGGTGATTATGGCTCTGGCCATAGTTTCGGTATCGGCACAGACAAAGAAAGTATCCATTCTTGGAGACTCTTACTCTACTTTCCAAGGCGTAAACCCCGAGGGGTACAATCCCTTCTATCCCAATGACCGCAATGATGTTACCCAGGTTTCCCAGACATGGTGGGACCTTTATATAAAAGCCAAGGGCTATGAGTTGGAAAAGAATGATTCATGGGGCGGCACAACCATTTGCGGTACAGGTTACGGCCGAATGGACGCTTCACGCAACAACTTTATATCACGTGTTGACAAACTTGGTAATCCCGATATAATATTCGTGTTTGGCGGCACTAACGACGCATGGGCAAGAGCACCTATAGGTGAATATAAGTATTCTGACTGGACCAAGGATGACTGCAAGAACTTCCGCCCTGCCCTGGCCTGCCTGCTGGATATGCTCAAAACGCAGTATCCCAAAGCAGAGTTATACTCAATCCTGAACTCCGAACTGAATGAGGATGTAAACGAGTCAATGCGTGAGGTTTGCAAGCATTACAACGTTCAACTAATTGAGCTTCATGATATTGACAAGCAGAACGGACATCCGTCAATTAGCGGAATGAAGGCTATCTGCGATCAGCTTCTTGAAGCAATAAAGTGACGCATTAAAATGACGCATTAGGGTCAGACCCTAATGCGTCATTTACTCATTTATGAGTATTATCAGCGATACCTAAAACTTGTAATTTTGCAGTCGGATACTCAATAATAGTTATGAAAACCGAATATACACTGCAGGACAAGATGAGGGATCTGATTGACGACAACAATCTGATTCTGTTGGTATTAAGCCGTTTTGGAATACAATTTGGTTTTGGTGACAGCACCATAGCCGAAGTCTGCCGTGAAAACAATGTGGACTGCCCCACTTTCATGGCTGTGGCAAATCTTATTGCGGGTAAAAACTACACCGAGTACAGCGTGTCGCTTCCCGCCCTGATGGAGTACCTTAAAAAAGCCCATACCTATTTCAGCAATTTTATCCTGCCCGAAATACGCCGCAAACTGATTGAGGCCCTGAACTGCAACGACGTTAACGACGTGGCGTTCCTGATACTCAAATTCTATGATGACTATACCGTTGAGGTTGAAAATCATATGAAACATGAGAATGACGTAATTTTTACATACGTTGAAAAACTGCTTCACGGTCAGCCTACCGGCCGATTCAACATAGCCAAGTATTCCGTAGCGCATGACAACGGTTCACAAAAGCTAAAGGAGCTTAAGGACATTGTGATACGCCATTACCGCCAGCCGAACAACGACCAGTTGAACTCTGCACTATACGACATAATAAACTGCGAGAATGACCTTATATCGCACAGCGAGATCGAAGAGCGCCTGTTTGTGCCGGCCGTAATGAAACTTGAAAAGGCAGTCTTGAGCGGAAACGAGATATCGCAAAGCAGGACACCCGAATACACATCGGGTTCCATGGCCATTTTGAGCGACAGGGAAAAAGATATAATAAGATGTGTGGCAAGAGGCATGTCAAACAAAGAGATTGCCGATAACCTGTTCCTGTCCATCCATACGGTAACCACACACCGCCGCAACATTACAGCCAAGCTGCAGATACACTCCCCGGCAGGCCTGACCATCTATGCCATAATGAACAATCTGGTTGATATTGCCGATATAAATCTGCAATAACATTTCCGCACGTTAGTTCATAAATAAACAAGTTAAAGTTAAAGATATAAATCAGCGATAAAGTCTTTTTATCGCTGATTTTCTTTTTGTTAGCTATTAATATGGTGGTCGATAATTTGTTAAGCGTTGTGTTAACGAAGGATAAATAATTAACTTCTCAACTTAACTTCCGGCCACTTTTGAACTCATATATTCGGAAGCCGCAAGAAAACGGGTCCACAAAACAAACAACAAACAAGAATAACAAAAACAAAAA
>CACWIN010000060.1 GCA_902760965.1 uncultured Bacteroidales bacterium
ACGTTCTTTCTTGCACCAAAGTAACCTCTGGTAAGACCTAAAATTTTCTTTCTCTTTGCTCTTGAAGCAACGTGATTTACTGATCTCGGCATAGTTTCTTCTTTTTTTGACTGTTGTTAATCGGGTTATCTCATGCAGAGCAGATCCTTAACCATCTTAACGTTGGCCTGATCCAGCAGAGTAAAGTGATCCAGATTTCTCTTACGCTTCTTAGTCTTCTTTGTAAGAATGTGGCTGTGATAAGCGTGTTTTCTCTTGATTTTGCCCGATCCGGTAAGAGCGAATCTTTTTTTGGAACCGGAATTAGTCTTTGTCTTTAACATTGTTATTAATTTTTGGTTTGTTATTTATACCGCCTGGCACCATGCCGGAGCCATAACGGTTTGTTTATTCATTCTTTTCTTCCTGCTTGGGTGCCTCAGCCTTTTTAGGTGCCCCACCCTTCTTGGGCGATATGAATATTGTCATACGCTTACCCTCAAGAATAGGTGCCTGCTCCTGCTTTCCGTACTCCTCCAGGTCTTTTGCAAAACGTGCCAGGATGTTTTCACCCTGTTCCTTGAACAGTATTGAACGGCCGCGGAAGAACACGTATGCCTTAACCTTGTCACCGTTCTGCAGGAAACCCATGGCATGCTTAAGCTTAAAGTTGTAGTCATGATCATCGGTCTGGGGTCCGAAACGGATCTCCTTGACATCAATCTTGACCTGCTTGGCCTTGGCCTCCTTCTGTTTTTTCTTGAGCTGATAAATGAACTTTGAAAAATCAACTATTCTGCACACCGGAGGAACGGCATTTGGTGAAATCAGGACCAGATCCAATTCCATCTCATCGGCTATTCTAAGTGCTTCACGCAGTGGAACCACCTTGGACTCAATGTCATCACCGACTATACGGACCTCTCTGGCACGAATCTCATCGTTAACCTGAAACTGGTCACTCAAATTGTCTTTCTTCATTCAGAATAAATTAATCTCAAAATTCTTTTATAACTCTCAATAAACAGAAATTGCGCGCAAAATTACCATTTATTTATCATAGAATTAACTTCTTGGGCAATTTTTTCACCAAATTCGTCAATTTTCATGTTTCCAAGGTTCTCGGCACCCTGCTTGCGGACGTTAACCTCACGCATTTCGGCCTCTTTCTCACCTACTACAAGCATGTAAGGAATGTGCTTTACCTCGTTATCACGGATCTTGCGTCCAATCTTCTCGTTGCGGTCATCAACAAAGCCGCGAATCTCAAACTTGTCCTCCAGAATCTTTTGAACCTCATGAGCGTAATCATTGGCTTTCTCGGAGATAGGCAGGATTGCGACCTGGTCAGGTGTGAGCCACAGCGGGAACTTACCGGCAGTATGCTCAATAAGTACTGCAACAAAGCGCTCCATTGAACCGAAAGGTGCACGGTGAATCATTACCGGACGCTCCTTCTGGTTGTCCGAAGCAATATACTCAAGCTCGAATCTCTGCGGCAGGTTGTAGTCAACCTGGATGGTACCCAGCTGCCAGCGGCGGCCCAGTGCATCCTTAACCATAAAGTCAAGCTTAGGACCGTAGAAAGCGGCCTCGCCATACTCAACGGTTGCCTTAAGTCCTTTCTCCTCGCATGCCTCTACGATAGCGCGCTCGGCCTTTTCCCAAACCTCGTCGCTACCAACATACTTCTCGTGGTCGTTAGGATCACGCAGTGATATCTGAGCCTCAAAATTGTCAAAGTTAAGTGCCTTGAAGATAATCTCAATAATCTCCATAACACGGATAAACTCACCCTTTACCTGATCGGGACGGCAGAAGATATGTGCGTCATCCTGAGTGAAGCTGCGTACACGGGTAAGTCCGTGAAGCTCACCGCTCTGCTCATAACGGTATACTGTACCGAACTCAGCTATACGCAGAGGCAGGTCACGATATGAACGGGGCTGTGACTTGAATATGCAGCAGTGGTGAGGACAGTTCATAGGCTTGAGCAGGTAGCACTCACCCTCCTCAGGTGTGGTGATGGGCTGGAAGCTATCCTTGCCGTAGTGATCCCAGTGACCTGAGGTTACATACAGCTGCTTTGAACCGATATGCGGAGTGATTACCTGCTGGTAACCGTAACGCTTCTGGATACGTGAAAGGAAGTCCTGCAGGCGCAGACGCAGAGCTGTGCCTTTGGGAAGCCAGATGGGCAGGCCCTTACCAACCATGTCGCTGAACATAAAGAGCTCCATCTCCTTACCTATCTTGCGGTGGTCACGCTTCTTAGCCTCCTCAAGGAGTTCCAGATACTCGTCAAGCATCTTCTGCTTGGGGAATGTGATACCGTAAATTCGGGTCATCTGCGGGCGCTTCTCGTCACCGCGCCAGTATGCGGCCGATGTAGCCAGCAGTTTGATGGCCTTGATAGCGCCTGTGTCAACCAGGTGCGGTCCGCGGCAAAGGTCTGTGTAGTTACCCTGTGTGTATGTGGTGATGGTTCCGTCCTCAAGGTCGGCAATGAGCTCGTTCTTGTAGCTCTGGCCGCGTGAGGCAAAGAACTTAAGGGCATCGGCCTTGGATATCTCCTCACGAACCAGTTTCTCCTTTTTCTGGACCAGTTCCTTCATCTTGGCCTCGATGGCGGGGAAATCACTCTCCTTGATGACTACGCCTTCGGGGGGCATGATGTCATAGTAGAATCCCTTCTCGATGGCGGGACCTATACCGAACTGTGTGCCGGGATAGAGTTCCTGCAGTGCCTCGGCCATAAGGTGGGCGCTGGTGTGCCAGTATGCGTGCTTGGCCTCCTCATCCTCCCACTTGTGGAGCTTGATGGTGGCATCAGTAGTTATGGGGCGGTTAAGTTCGGTAATCTGATCGTTTACACTGCAGGCCAGCACATCCTGTGCCAGTCTCTGGCTGATGCTCTCAGCAATCTCATAACCGGTTACGCCGCTCTCATATTCGCGTACGGAGCCGTCGGGAAAAGTAATCTTTATCATAATGTCGTTATGTAATTCTTTTTAAGTCCGCAAAATTATTAAATTATTCAGACTTGGAGAAACGTTTCATGATATTATATGCTGAATATATGCCAAGTTCGCCAGCTCGGCTCAAGTCACGGAAAGCGTCATCCATACGGTTAAGGAGCACAAGCACCAGTCCGCGGTTGTACCACGCCTCAGCAAGGGTTTCATCAAGCTCTATAGCCTTGTCAAAATCCATAAGGGCGGCATGAAGGTCATTCGCCATAGCGTAAAATGTGCCACGGTTATAGTATGCAAAGGCAAATGACGGCTCCAGGTCTATTGAACGGGACAGATCCCTGATTACGAACTGATAACCCGGATCGGCGGCATTCTCACGCACGCCGGAACTGCCATGCGACAGGTCCATATCCTGTTCCGCACGCTTAACCTGTATGGAACGGGCCCTTACCTGAGCCCGGCAGAACCATACCGCCCAGTTATCCTGATTTACCATAACAGCCTTGTCCAGGTCCGATTCGGCATTTGTAAAATCCTGAAGCAGGGCAAAATCAAGAGCCCTTGCCAACAAGAGGCAGTCCGTATTGCCTGAATTGTCCGATAAGTTCTGAGTGCGTATGCCTATATCTGCAAAAAGCCGGTCAATCTGTCTCTGTTCAAGCTGTACGTCATGATTTTCCAACAGCACTTCGGTCATGAAACATCCCGATGCCGAGAGTTCATCGACCACCTTGCTTCCATGTACCGTACTGACCTCCTGACTGTTATCCTTGAAATATGTAAGGCGGTAAGGTTCAATGTACTGCACTTCCACATTACGGTTCTGAACCTTGCCGCGGTATTCGCTCGAAAATCCGGTGGAGTTTTCCAGATTCTCGTCAACAATAATCTTGCGGTAGTTACGAACGTTCTTGTCCGAACTCTGGCGGGTGCCCCTTTCATCATCTTGGTCCTTGTCGGAATCATCGGTATAACCCATGGCATTGTTAAAACGGCGGTTCTGATCCTGCATAACCACCAATGCATCCTGTTCAGCGCCGCGACGGTTACCCATCTTTTCACGGACCTCGGCACGGATCTGATAACCCTCAATAAACTGGGGGTACTCCTCAAGCACCTTGGTCAGGTCCTGTTCTGCTCCGGCATAATCGCCTGTATTGTCCCTAAGTATTCCACGGTAGAATACGGCCATCAAATTGCTCGGGTCAGAATCTATCACCATGTCAAAATCCTCAATGGCACGGTTGTCATCGCCCACCTGAGCCCTAAGGTTTCCACGGTTATAATGACCGTTCACGTTTCCGGGATCTATCATTATGGACAGGTCGTAATCATTCAGCGCACCGTTAATATTATCACGGAAATAGCGGATCATGGCACGGGTTATATATGCCCCTGCATCGCCCGGATCCAGATAGATTGCACGGTCCAGATCCTGCTCCGCTTCCTCATAACGTTCCAGACGGGCCAGTATCACGCCTCTGTGATGAAACATATCGGCATCATACCTGTTAACTTCGAGAGCCTTGTTTACCCATTCCAATGCACCTATGCTGTCGCCCTTTTCCCACAAAAGGTCCGAGCGCATGGCCATGGCCGGAGCATAACGGGGTGAGAAAGCCAAAAGGGTATCGGCCGCCAAGATAGCCTCGTCATACTTTTTGCTGCGGGCCAGACACAGAATCAGGTTATGTCTGAGGGACCTGTTGTCAGGATCAAGTCTCAGTCCGGTCCTGAAATCGTTAATAGCATCCTCAAAACGGTCCTGATATACCCTTGAAAGGCCCCTGACCTGATAGCTGTTAACTACAAACGGATTGCGGTCAATGGAGCTGTTGCAATCCTGCTCCGCACCGCGGTAATCCTCGAGCGACAGCTTGGCAACCGCCCTGTAAAAATAGGGTTCGGCCAAATACGGCTTGGCGTTGATTACCTGGTTAAAGTACTGGATTGACAGTACATAATCATCAAAATACAGGGCGGTCCGGCCCACCGACATCATACGGTCAGTGTTGATCTGGGCATGCAACGGTGCGCACAGGAAAGGCAAAACTGCAACGCATGCAAATAGTATCCGCCCTACTCTCATATCATTTTCTGGGAACCTTGACCTTATAGTCGCAACTGAATTTTCCCGAAGCTATGGAGCTCAGGGCCTTCTTGTTCATCTGCCTGCGCAGAGGTGACATGCGGTCAATAAAACATTTGCCGTCCAGATGGTCAATCTCATGCTGAAGTACACGTGCGGGAAATCCCTCAAACCACTCGTCATGCTCATTAAAATTCTCGTCCAGCCAGCTAACGCGGACCTTTGACGGGCGGTTCACCTTTTCATGTATGCCGGGAAAACTAAGGCAGCCCTCCTCGTAAGGCACAGCATCGCCCGATGTCTCCTCTATGTAAGGATTGATGTATGTACGGAAATACCCCTTGAATTCGGGCTGATCCTCCGATATGGCATCCAGGTCAACAACAACCAGTCTGATAGGCAGGCCCACCTGAGGTGCAGCCAGGCCCACTCCTTCGGCCTTGCGCAACGTTTCAAACATATCCTTAATGAGTTGCTCCAGGCCCTCATAACTGTTGTCTATATCCTCAGACTCTTTTTTGAGGACGCTCTGTCCGTAAGTATAAATAGGTAATATCATTTTTTGTATTGAATAGAGTTCATGAATGATTCCAGAATGATTGTGGCGCTCACTTCATCGACCAACGCCTTGTTGCGTCGGGCCATTTTCTTGATTCCCGCATCAAGTATTGCCTTTTGCGCCAGAACCGATGTAAAACGCTCGTCAAACATCACCACCTCCTTGTCAGGATACTGTTTACGGAGTTTCTCCACAAACGGCCGGATCTGCTGCATGCTGGCCGATTCCTGACCGTTCATATTGGTAGGATGACCTACAACGATCATATCGACAGGTTCTTTGGCAAAATAACCTGTCAAAAAAGCCTGAAGTTCGTGAGTCGCTACTGTAGTAAGCCCTCCCGGAATAATCCTGAATGGATCAGTCACTGCAATTCCGGTGCGCTTTGTACCGTAATCAATAGCCAGAATCCTGCCCAATTTGAATCAGTTTATATTCTTACTTCTTGAAAAGGATCCAGGCGCCCTGGAAATCCTGGTTGTCAGGGTATCTTGCCTTGAACTTGTTACGCTCGGTTACAGCCTCCTCCTTGGTGGAATAGCTTGCACATACTACACGATAGGTCTTACCTGCCTCGTTGACAACAACCACTGCGTTGTAGCCATCGTTAATGAGCCTCTGCCTTAACGCATCGGCATTTGCCTTGAGCGAGAAACTGCCGCATACTATTCCGTAGGCCTTCATCTCTTCATCGCCTGTAACAACCGATACCTTCTCCTCACGGACAGACTCGTTAGCCACATCCTCGGCTTCGGTAACCTGAGCTACAGCAACGGGCTCCTGGACAACAGGCTTGGTTTCATCACCGCTTACAGCCTTTTCGTAAGCCTGTTTGTATGCATTCTCACTTGTCTTGCACGCTGAGAGTGAAAGTAAAGTACCAGCAATCAGCAAATAAACCGTTTTCTTCATAAACATATTGTTATTTTATTGTAATTAACTCAAAATCAATTGTATCTTTTGAAAGATAACCGTCAACCGTTCTTTCCGGGACAAGTTTCCAGTTATTGTATTTGTCAATCTTGACCGCTTTGTCAACCTCGGCATTCACGGCAAACTTGGTAAGGATATAATATCTGATATCAGCAGATGCCGATGCCTGGAACCTTTTTTTCATCTCGCTCGCAGTCATACCAGTCGCTTTAAGCAGTACCGATTCGGTTCCTGAGTATAAATAGGTATTGATCGTGGTCCTGTATTGTTTGTCGGCATCAAACTTTTCGCCGTTTGACATGGAGACAATCCTTACCCTGTTTCCCTCAGGTTTAGTTACATCTATAGTATAATCTATTCCCGATGCGGTTAAAAACGAACTGGCAGGGTTTTCCGGCACCATCTTGCCGCTCACAGGGTCCTTTTTGAGTTTAAGCAGATGGTCTGTCCCTTTACCTACAGTATAGTAAAACAGCCCTGCCGAATACTCCAGGACATCCTTGATCTGGGAGCCGGTTAAAAGAACCGATACCATATTGTTTTCAAACTGGTACAGTCTGAACATATCACGAACCTTAAAAGGACCGGCAGGAACAGTCAGGACTGTAGGAACCGGGGCTGTCAGAGACACCTGGGCTCCCATAAACCTCATCTGGGTTGAATGCACCAGATCCAACACTGACACATCGCGCCATAAAGCCGCGTTTACCTCAAGAGGTATAGCCGAAGTACCTATAACGGAATCGGCATATTGAACAACATCATTATGCCATCCCGACAATGCACTCACAAACTTACTGTCCGGTTTTTGGGTGGTAAGATCCACCAGCTGGCCTGTGGAGCTGACCGACGCACCATCTTTTCCCATCTGAACGGTCAATGTTGCGGCAGCTGCTTTTTGGGCATACGGACCCGGATTTACAAGCAATACTGAATCACCCTGACAATCTGCCATTTTGAGACATCTTGAAACATGGTCGTGACCGTATACAATGACATCAAAACCGGGAACCTTGTCCAGAATACTGCATACTACATTCTCCAAAGAACCGTCGGAAGCAACCCGGCCTCCGTTATATCCTGAGTGAAAAAGTCCTACTACCACATCGGCCTTTTCCCTTTCCTTAAGAACCGGGACCCAGTAACGTGCAGTCTCAACGGGATCGGAAACTTTTAATTCACCCATCAAATCTTCGGGAATGGTAAAATCAACCGAAGGTGTTATCAGACCAAGTACTGCAATCTTTACGCCCTGCTTTTCTATTATCGTGTAAGGCGGAAGGAAATATTGTGAATCGGGATACTTAAGGTTGGCACACAGTAAAGGGAATTTTATTGACCTCATAAAACCTGAGTAGGTCTGTGAACCTGCGGCAAGGTCATGATTACCCATGACTGCAGCGTCACAACCCAACAGATTAAACGCCTTGGCCGGCAGATTGTCCCTTACAAACTGGGCGGTCTTGTCATGATACAATTCAATAGATCCCTGAAGGATATCTCCCGCATCCAGGTATATCACATTACGGTTCCCGCTCCTTTCACTTTTTATGAAAGTAGAGAATTTTGCCAGGCTTCCCATACGCTCGCTGCCGTCAAGACAGTCATCGGCAAAAATGCAACCATGCGTATCGGATGTGGCTATCAACCTTATTGTAACTGCGCTGTGCCTGTCAGAACATTCCGTAAAGGCAATGCACAACGCTGAAAGCAAGAGATATTCTATTGTTCGGGACAATCTCATTTGATAAATGACCAGTAGTCAATGCTAATATTTCCTGATGAAACAAAATAGAGGCGTGCAGTTACTCCATTCTTGGGAACCGAAACCAACGGGACAGTCACGTTTTTCCACATCTTTGGAGACTCTACCTCAACGTAAGCTATATCGGTTCCTGTCTTACCGGGTCTGACTGAGCATATCTTTATGATTCCGCGTCCTTTGACCCTTGCCGTAAAGCCCTTGGTACCCTCCTCAAAACCAACATTTGACAGGCACATCCATGAACCGGCCTGAAGATTGGCCGTGCATATATAGTTGTTACCTACCTTCTGATATTCGGTTGTCACATTGTTCTCCCAAGCCATTGTAGCTCCCGGCACCTTGACATAAGGATCAAAGTTCTTAAGCTGCTTTACTCCCGCCTGGGTTATTTCGGACGAAGAGAGATTCTTGATTGTAGCCCTTACCGTATCAACGCTTATCACATTAATACAGGTACTGCGTAATTCCACGTTGTCGTTAATGTCCGGATTGGAACTGCGCATTGCACTCTTTAACGCACGGTTGTGATAAAGCATATAATACTTGCCCTTGAACTCAACAATGGCATGGTGGTTGTTTCCGCCGCCGCCTGACCATGATGCACCTCCGGGATTGTCAAAGCATTTGCCTACATAGGTGAACGGTCCAAGAGGATTGTCGGATTTCATATAACCTATATTGCCGTTACCCGGAGAACCTCCACCGGTATTGAAATGGGCACAATAACTGTACAGGTACTTGCCACCCACCTTGTTTATACCGGAATCCTCAAAATGATACGGAGGCCTTATTTCGACCGGATCACCGTTAAGCGATGTCATATTATCACCAAGCTCAACGCAACGGGCCGATCCCGGATCCTTAGGGTCAAGATTGTCGGTTCCGCCTCCAAAATAGAGATAGGCCTTTCCGTCATCGTCAATCAGTACGGCCGGGTCATAAACCGACGGAACTACCGAACCGGAACAGTTGGCTGTGCTGTGATTTATGAGAGCTTGGCCCAGAGGATCCGTCCAAGGGCCGTATGGCGTATCTGATGAAAGAACACCTATTCCGCCGGAGTTATTGGAAAAATAGAGGAAATACTTTTCCTTACCCTTTATGGTCTTGTGGGCAGCACACGGTGCCCACATGTTGCTTGCCCATGAGGCTGGTCCGCCACTGCCGGCCACAGGCTGTGTGCCGTGGTCTGTCCAGTTTACAAGATCCTCCGATGAAATAATGGCAATCTTCTTGCAGTCAGTATAGTCAAACGAACCGGTTATGGGCTGACCATTGGTTGAACGGTAAAGATGGTCATCGGTCATATAAACATATAGCCTGTCACCAACTACCATACCCCATGGATCAGCTCCGAACTTATGACCCATAAGCGGATTGTTTGAGCCGACCGGCTTGAACGAGGTAGCATCAATCTTTACAGTACTGAACTCCGATTTGAGCTGTGATACAGTCTTTTTGTTTGTACTGGTCACATCCGGTACAGATATGGTGATACTGTCTATATCGGACGCTTTTAATGATACGTTCTTTTTAGTATACAGATTGACCGCATTACTGTCGCTTACAAACTGCAGGCTATCCACAGCAACAAGTTGATAGTCGGTACTCTTACCGTCATTCCATATTGACATGGAACGGTACGCCTGAGCCCAACCTAAAGAGCATGAAAGTGATAAAATAGTTGAAAAAAACAGTCTATTCATAATGTAATGTCCTTTTTAAATGCCCAGATCCTTCTTGAAAGCGTCAATCTTTTTCATAGCCTGAGCCTGTACCTTAAGATAATCATTCTTGCTTGCCATGGGCAGCTTGGCCTCCATGTAGAACTTTATCTTGGGCTCGGTACCTGAAGGACGGACCGATATCTTGTCACCTGCGGCGGTAAAGTACTGCAGCACGTTTGACGGCTCGGGCATAACCAGATCAGTAACCTTGCCCTGGGCATCGGTCTGCTTGAGAAGCTTGAAGTCCTTGACCAGAACCACCTTCTCACCTGCCAATGTCTTGGGCGGGTTGGCGCGGAACTGCTCCATCATGGCCTTTATCTCATCGGCGCCGCTCTTGCCGGGCTTAACTACGCTTACTGCACCCTCCTGTGAGAATCCGTACTCCTGATATGCATCCAGCAGCAGGTCCCAGAGAGTCTTGCCGTTCTCCTTGGCCCAAGCAGCAATCTCGGCCATCAGCGAGCAGGCCGATACGGCATCCTTGTCACGGACAAAGTCCTCGGCCAGGAAACCGAAACTCTCCTCACCGCCGCCTATGTAG
>CACWIN010000061.1 GCA_902760965.1 uncultured Bacteroidales bacterium
CCTGAGAAGGCTCAGAAGGTTGTCCAGAAGGCTTTTCCCGATGTCAAGGTCAAGAAGGTGGAGATGGAACGCAGGGCAAGCCTTATCCAGTATGAGGTTAAGATGGCAGGTGGAGCCAAACTGCAGTTCTCAAAGGACGGCACTCTAACGGAATGCGAGTGCACCAAGGAGGCTGTGCCGGCAGTCCTGATTCCTGCCAAGATTAAGGATTTCATGGCCCGGGAGTTCCCGGACAGGTAGATACGCCGTTTTGAACATGACAGCAAACTGTATGAGTTGCTGCTTGACAACGGCGATGAGTTGAGTTTCAACAGTTCATTCAGACTGATTGATATTGACCGTGCGGTAGAACAGAAATGAGTAGGATTGCTATTATAAGAAGGTCAAAACTGGTGTTGGCGTTGGCATTTGCCGTCGCTTTGTTGAATTCCTGTATCTTCAAGGATGAGAAGGATCATAAGATACACAGGACGGTGCTGGTATATATGTGCGCCGAAAACGGCCTCTATAACATGGCATCTAGTAATATTCACTCCATGAACGCCAGTGTCGGCAACGGAATGGACAATTACAACCTGCTGGTGTATATGGACCGCAGGGGTATGGCGCCCGCACTTCTTCACGTACATAATTTCCAGATAGACACTATTGCCAAGTATCCGGAAAGAAATTCGGCCGATCCTGAAGTTATGCGTTCAGTGATTGACGAAGTGCTTCAGAACTGGAAGGCCGAGCATTACGGTCTGGTTTTGTGGAGCCACGGTTCAGGCTGGCTACCGACTAATTTATTGCATTTTGTAGATAGTAAAACCATGGGATGGGCACCCCGCAGACGTGCTTTTGCATCGGAGGACAATCCCGGTCAGACGCCTGCGTATACCTGCATGGAGTTGGACGAACTGGTTGAGGCTATCCCTGACGACGTCTTTGACTTCATACTGTTCGACGCATGTTACATGGGTAACGTCGAGGTTGCATTCGCGTTGCGCAACAAGGCTAATCAGATAGTGTCATCAGCCTGTGAGATAGTACTTTATGGTTTTCCGTATCATATAGTTGCGCGTGACATGTTGAATAACAACTTGCTCAAGACATGCAATGAATTCTATGATTACTATAATGGTATGAGCGGTTTTAACAAGACAGCGGGTATATCACTTGTCAATACTGCCGGACTGGACAGCCTGGCGCGTTGTTTCCGTAAGATAATCAATGAATACGGTGACAAGATTCCCGGTATGAATGTGAGCCGGATTCAATGCTTTGACCGTTTTGAACACCACGCATGCTATGATCTGGAGGATTTTGTGGAGGAGATATGTGAAAACAATGACTACATGAATGAGTTCAGACTGCAATTGCAGGCCTGTGTACCATACAAGGTTTCAACTCCAGTCTTATTCCCAGGTGAATCGTATCAGATAGTGATAAACTCATATTGCGGAATGAGCGTGTTTATTCCACGTCCGGAGTATGAGGAATCGGGCCTTAATGAGGCTTACAGGCAGACGGAGTGGAGCGACTACACAGATTACAGGTAAATTGAGAATTGAGAATTGAAAATTGAAAATAAAACCTATTATATGAAGAAGAATTTGTTGTTTATTGCTCTGGTTGTGGCCGGAGCTTTTTGCAGTTGCAAGGGCGATGTAACATTGTCACGTGACGTCAAGGGGTACGATGACCCTCTGATGCAGAATGAGAAACAGATTACTGCCATTATCAAGAAGATGACCCTTGAGGAGAAGGTTGCAATGCTTCACGGCAAGCATATGTTCACATCCGAGGGTGTTGCGGCTCAGGGAATAGCCGATATGGTTTATGCCGATGGTCCTTTCGGCATCCGTGAGGAGATGGAGCCACATTCATGGAACTCTCTCCATCTTACAACTGACTCCGCTACATTCTTCCCGACAGGATCGGCCTTGGCTGCCACCTGGAATGAGGAGATGGCATACATTTACGGTACAGGTATGGCCCGTGAGGCACGCCTGCGCGGTAAGGACATGATTCTGGGTCCTGCAATCAATATCCAGCGTATTCCTACCGGTGGCCGTACATACGAGTACCTGAGTGAGGATCCTTACCTTAGTTCACGTCTTTCGGTTGAGTACACCAAGGGCGTTCAGGACAACGGTGTGGCTGTATGCGTAAAGCATTTCGCTCTTAACAACCAGGAGACCAACCGCGGTAGTGTGAACGTTATCGTAAGCCCGCGTGCCATGCGTGAGATTTATCTGCCGCCGTTTGAGGCCGCTATCGTCGAGGGTAACGCATTCGGTGTGATGTCGGCCTACAATAAGATTAACGGTTACTGGTGCGCTGAGAATTATGAGTTGCTTAACTCTATCCTGCGTCAGGATTGGGGCTTTAAGGGTATGGTTATTTCTGACTGGGGCGGCACTCACAGCACTGTGGGTTCGGTTACGGCCGGTCTGAACGTGGAGATGCCTAACTCTCAGTATCTGGGCCAGGCTCTTCTGGATTCTGTTGCATCAGGTGCTGTTTCTGAGGCTGTTATCGATGAGCGCGTGCGTGAGATTCTGCGCGTTCGCTTGGCTGTTGAGCCTGTTCCCGAGGATAAGGCCAACGTTGAGATGACCGCTAAGCCTGAGCAGGCTCAGATTGCATATCAGGTTGCCACTCAGTCAATTGTGCTGCTTAAGAATGAGGGCTCTCTGCTGCCGATTGATTTGAATAAGGTTAAGACTATTGCCGTGATTGGTGATAATGCCGATAAGATTATGGCTACCGGTGGAGTAGGTGCCGGTGTCAAGGCTCTTTATGAGATTACTCCTCTGGCTGGTTTGAAGAACCGTATTGGCGATAAGGCCAAGATCGTTTATGCCCAGGGCTATACTTCACAGCAGGCTCGCGGCGGATTCGGCGGTTTTGGCGGTGGCTTTGGCGGTTTTGGCCGTCGTGGCGGTGCTCCTGCTCAGAATGCTGCTGCGCCTAAGCCTGATGATACTGCCAAGAAGTTGCAGGATGAGGCTGTAAAGGCTGCCAAGGGTGCTGATCTGGTGCTCTTTATTGGTGGTGACAACCGTCAGCATGAGACCGAGGGCAGCGACCGCCGCAGCATGGATCTGCCTTATAATCAGGAGAATGTGCTGGAGGCTGTGGCTAAAGTAAATCCCAATGTGGTATTCATTGCAGTTGCCGGTGCTCCGGTTGACCTTAACCGCGTTCAGGCTTGCAGTCCCGCTATCGTCCAGTCTTGGTTTAACGGCACCGAGGGCGGTAATGCTTTGGCCGATATCCTGCTGGGTAAGATTTCTCCCAGCGGCCGTCTGCCGTTCTCATATCCTATTAAACTTGAGGACAGCCCTGCTTACGCAATGGGTAACTTCCCGCAGACCGATGCTCCCATAAACCAGGATGTATTTGTATCGCTGGTTCAGGAGGACAGCAAGGCCGAGGAGATGCTCAAGGGTGCTACAGGCCGCGGTACAGCACTGTACAGTGAGGATATGCTGGTGGGTTACCGTTGGTTTGATACCAAGCAGAAGCCGGTTATGTATCCGTTCGGTTACGGTCTTGGATACTCTGATATTGAGTATCAGAAAATGGGTCTTGTTGATAACAAGACCCAATACACTGACGGCGAGGAGATTGAGGTATATGTCGTTATGAGGAATATCGGTAAATATGATCAGTATGAAGTGCCGCAGCTGTACGTCCATAGGGTAGATGCAAAGGTTGAGTGGCCCTACAAGGAGCTTAAGGCCTTTAGGAAGGTTCAGATGAAAGCTGGAGATGCAGCGTCTATTACTCTCACGGTTCCTGTTGAATCACTCAAGTACTGGGATGAAAACAAGCACGACTGGGTTCTGGAGCCGGGTAAGATTGAACTTCTCGTGGCTCGCAACGCCGGTGAGATTGTCGGTAAACTCGAGGTGGAGATTCGCTGATTGCGCTCGCTTTTTTGCCGCTTGTGGAGGGAGGTGTCTCCCTCCTTTTTTTTTGCGCTCTCGCTCATCGGCCCATTCTTGCTCATCGGCCCATTTTCGCTCATCGGCCCATTCTCGCCAAAGTGTCCCTCGCTCGTTTTTCGCCAAAGTGTCCCACAACCACCCGCGTTAGAGCGTATTCTCGATGGGGTTAGTGTGGGACATGCCCCTTCCTGAGGCTTGTGTCCCACACGCGGAGGGCTAAGAGAGTGCTCTGGGGCCGATGAGCGTGGGACACTTTGGCGAAAAATGACTAACTTCGCGCAAACTTTATGAAAAATGGTAAGGAAACAGATACACACATACACGGTAAAGAGTTTTGAGTGCGACCGTAACGATACGCTCCGTTTGCTCACTTTGCTCAATCTTTTCCAGGATATAGCCGATGACAGCGCCAACGAGATTGGCATCGGCTACGATTATCTGCGTACTGTGGGTAAGGCGTGGGTGCTGATTGCAATGAACGTGCAGATTGACCGCATGCCGCATCTGGCCGAGGAGATTACGCTAAAGAGTTGGCCGTCAGATTTTTCGGCCCTTTATACCGAGCGTGAGTTTGAGGTGTGGAGTGCAAGCGGTGAGCGTATTATCCGCGCTTGCAGCCAGTGGATTGTGATTGATTTTGCATCGCGGCGCCCCATGCATCTTAAGGATTGCCTGCCGGAGTATGAGCCTATCCGCGAGAAGGTGATTCTGGAGGACCGATTCCCGAAATTACCGGCCACGGAGCGCGATGATTACACCGAGCGGTTCCTGGTGCGTTACGATGACATAGACCGTAACGATCACGTTAACAACGCGATATATTCACTCTGGGCAAGCGAGAGCCTGGAACCCAAGTACCGCATTGAGCATGTTCCTGCCGGCTTGATAATAAACTTCCGCAAGGAGGGCCTGTTTGGCGAGAAGATCCTTGTGCACACCCAGATGGACGGCGACACCTCGCTTCACAGCATCCAGGCGGTGGATGATAACCGTGAGCTTGCCAGAGTGCAGTTCACCTGGCAAAAATAGTACCATTGGGGCCTGACCCCATTGGTATCATTTTGCTATTCTCCCTCCAGCTTGAATTCGTGGAAGTTGTTCTCGTCCAGTTTGAACTTGGGTGTGCAGAAGTAGATGAGCTCGGCACGGGTCAGGACGGTGTTATCGGCATCCATCAGTTCGGCCTCAATGAAGGCTACGTTGCGCATCATCTTGCTTATCTTGGCGCGGACAGTAATCTCGTCCAGATGTGAGCTGACGGGTTTGAGGTATTCCATGTTCATCTTTGAGGTGACGCCGTTGGTCTGCAGTTTGCGGCATACCACCCAGCCGGCGGTCTCGTCAATCAGAAGCGCCTGGATTCCACCGTGCAGGGTGTTCTCCCAACTCTCGTAATCGCGTGTGGGTTTGAACTTGGTTACCACATAGTCTCCGTCCTCATAAAACTCCAGGTGCAGGCCCTTGGGGTTGGTGGGGCAGCATACAAAGCAGTTGTAATTATCTTTGCCTATCCAAGGGTTGATAATCTTTCTTAAGCTCATTTCTTATCTATTTTAGTACCATTGGGGTCTGACCCCAATGGTATCATTTTTTGTTTTTGTCTTGGTAGAGGAAGCGGCGGATCTTGTGCGTGGCGGTCTTGTTGAAGGGTTCTTTCATCACCTCCACGTCACGGATCTTGAGGAACTGGCTCACTTTGGAGTTCACGAATTCCATCACCTCCTTTTTGCGTTTCTCAATTGCCTCCAGGAACTTTTCCTGGCCCTCCAGGTTCCAGTCTATGGCGCCGTCGTTGAACTGAACCAGCGCTACAAGCTGTCCTGAGCGGCTTATCACGAGCGATTCGTTTACGTCCGATATCTTATTGATGACGCTTTCAATCTCCTCGGGGTATATGTTTTCGCCCGATGCGCCTATGATTACGTTGCCTGATCGGCCCAGGATGGAGTATCGGCCTTTCTTATCGACGGTGGCGATATCGCCGGTGCGCATCCAGCCGTCATCGGTCATCACGGCCCGGGTGCGGGCGTAATCCTTGTAGTATCCCAGCATTACGTTGGGGCCCTTTACCTGCAGCTCTCCCTGTCCGGTCTCGGGGTTGACATCGGCCAAACGGACCTGGACCTCGAACGATGATGTTCCGGTGGTGCCCAGATGGGTGCGTTTGGGACCGGCGTCGCATATGAGCGGGGCGGTCTCGGTGAGTCCGTAACCTATTGCGTATGGGAACTTTATGTGGCGCAGGAACTCCTCAACCTCGCGGTCCAGCTTGGAGCCGCCAACGCCGAAGAACCTTACGCGGCCACCAAACTGCTGCTTGACTTTCTTGCCAACCAGATAGTAGAGTATGTGCGGGAAATGTTTCTTCATGTAGCGCAGGTACTTGCTGCCTGCTATGGTGGGGAATATCTTTCCGCGGATTACCTTCTCAATGATAAGCGGCACCGACAGGATTGTGGTGGGGCGTATCTTGAGCAGCGCCTGACTCAGTATGGTGGGAGTGGGGGGCTTCTGGATGTAATAGACGGGGCAGCCGGTGGAGAGCGGATAGAGCATTCCGATGCTCATCTCGTACGTATGGGCCAGCGGCAGGATGGACAGGAACACGTCCTTGCGGCGATAGACCTTGTGCGCGTACCACGCCTCGAGCACGTTGTGGCAGAAGTTGCGGTGGCTCAGCATCACTCCTTTGGCGTTGCCGGTGGTGCCCGATGTGTAGATGATGGCGGCAATATCAGTGGCATCGGGCACTTTACTGCGTCCGTCACATGTATAGCTCTCATCCTCGGCCTTTATCAGGTCAAAGGTGCTGATATCTATTATGATATTCAGTCGGTTATATGATTCTTTGCTAATCTTTGGAAGCTGTTTTCGACTTACGAATATGGCCTTCGCCTCAGAGTGAACCAGGATATTCTCAACTTCGTTGGGTGAAAGATCCGGTAACATTGGCACGGCAATACGGCCGTGAGCTGTTATTGCAAAGAAGGCTACCGCCCAGTTGGGCATGTTCTCAGACAGGATGGCAACCTTATCGGCCGGATTGAGTCCGAATGTGCCAAGCAGGCCTGACAGCTGATCGGCCTTGTCCCGGAACTGTGAGAATGTGTAGCTGCAGCCGCCGTCCACAAAATCCGATGCTAGGCGGTTGCGGTTTAATGTTGTTGTGTATTCAAGCAGATCGGCAAGTGTTGTGAATCTGTGTCTCATTTTGTAAGGTATTTCTCGGGATGACGTCCCTTAAGGTTCATGCTTTCGTAAATTTCCTGTATGCGGCGGGTATCGGCGTTGGCATCATCGGTCAACTCAAACTTCTGGTCAACGGCGATTCTTTTGCGGCCCCAGTCAAAATAGCACAGGTAAACGGGGATGTTTGCGGCCTTTGCAATAAAGTGATAGCCTGTTTTCCAGCGGGCAATTGGCTTGCGGGTGCCTTCCGGCGCAATGGCCAGGTGCATCAGGTCGGTCTTTTCCATCTCCTTGAGGACCGAACGTACAACGGAAGCGGGGTGTTTGCGGTCAACAGGTATGCCGCCAATTGCTCTGAGTATCCAGCCCAGGGGAGGGAAGAACAGGCTGCTTTTGACCATGCAGAAGGTCTTGCCGCCAATGGAGACATAAAACAGATATGCCACTACAAAGTCCAGCATTGATGTATGGGGTACGCCCAAGAGTATGCATTTGGGTTCAGGGGGCAGAAATGTGCTCTTTTCCCAGCCCCAGACTTTCAATAACCATCCACAGAATTTTCGCCACATATTAGTCTCTTTTAATTTGGGCGCAAAAGTAGTTCATATTGATGCAAACAAACCTATACAATATATAATTGTGGTAAAAGGCTTGCTATCTGTGGCGAAATGGGTGGGGGAGGGAGAGGAATTGAGGGGAATTTAGGGGTTATACCCTCCTGAAACTACGCGCTTCGCGCTACCCCTCCCATCCCTAATAAAACGCTCTGAAAGGCATGAGTAAACTCCTACCTTCCAGAGCATTTTCTTAGGCACGGGCCCCTCCCATTCGCACGACATGGGCGTCGATGGTTTCCTGAGGGTATAACCCCTAAATTCCCCTCAATTCCGCTCGCTGAGGAGGGCAAGCGAACACACATGGCATAGTAGGGATTGTACTGATTGTGAAATACTCATCCACAAGCAGCAAATCTGCCGGTAGCCAGTTGAAAGGGTCTTGTCACTATATCACTCTGAAAAGAGTATCTAAAAAAATAGAATAACCCAAGGATGGTTTACGACTCCTTGGGTTATTCTTTGTGAAAAGGGTATAGATCCTCTCCACTCACACGCTATTAATAATTACTTGTTACTATTTGATTGACCGTCCTTTAATTTTATCATAATACTTTATTAGATTATGAATATCATCTAAATCAACTCCTTTTCCATCATTTCTTGTTTTACTACCTTCGCTTATAATAAAATCTATCTTAAAAGGAGGAATAAACATATGTTTAAGTATTTCATCTAATTTGAATGAACGTACTCCTTTTATAGAATCTTTATTGGTAATGTCAACTAACAAAAACACACAATCATTATTATAGATAGCTTTAAAAGCTGTTAAAGTGACTGCACCAAAATTGTTCTTTGATCCTGTTGTGCCCTTTACTATAACAACCTTCTTTTCGTCTCCTTTTTTTGCGATCAAATACTTGAATCGATCTATATTTGCTGATAAAGGTTCCCATCCTTTTCTTTTAATCCATTTTTTAGCGATTTCTCTAGCCTCCTTTGCTATATCATTTGGTTTTATTACGTTCTCATTTATAACATCATTCATTGCTTTTTCCTTATCAGTTAAATTACTATATTTTCTCTCCTTCTTTAATTGTATGATTAACTACGGGCACACGGGCCGAACAGTATATCCAGTGTAACGTTCATCAGTGTAAAATCCGATATTATCTTCGTTGTTAAAATAACCTGCAATCATAAGACAAGCAAAACCACTAGTATGTGTGTTTAAATATAAAGAACTAGACCAGTAATGCCCTGCTTTACCTTCAGAATAGTAGGTCCCTGAGCGATACCCGGCAGCAGGCAAAAAAATAGAGTTGTCCTCATAACCATTTATTTTACTTGTTATCCGATAACCATAAACGCCAATCATGGGACAAATCCATGACCATGTGCAGTTAGCTTCATCCATTAATTCTAAAAACTCCGCTTTTGTGGGCATACGCCAACTACCTCCCCATATGACGTGAGCTACGTCATCTTCAGGGAGAAGAATTTCATAATTATCGTTACCTCCGTACTCACCTCCATACTTGGTAATACCATTATTGTAATACTTATATGAAGCCCAATCAATATTATATCCTTGGGATTTACCATCTTTCCAGTGAGCCTGAGGATTTTCCTGGGCATAACCTGCTTCGTAGTAGGGTTCAATTTCACCCCAAGCAAAATAATCACCATACTCTTCGGGAGCAGTGGCACCCACATTAAAGGTGGCCCATTTTACACTCAATCCCAAATCTACATATTCATAAGGTGGTGCAACAGGTACGCAAGCAACTGCTACTGCAGGCATAGCAAGCAGGGCAGAACGGGTGATTGTCTGGCTTCTGGTAGACTTGATTTGCTGAGTGCCGTTTTCGGTGTTGTAAATGTCAATTGTGAAACCTCCGGTCATAATCATTGGTGGAAGAGCTATGATAAAGATTGTTGGTGTCTCAGAATTCAGCTGTACTCCGCTACCGCAATCCAATGTTACAGAGGTCTTGGTGTCATCGGACAGAACGATTGATGGTGTTGATGTGTTGCTTGCTGTTACTGTAGCATCTCCACATAGAATTTCATTGTTGTTTCCGGAAACTACAATTCTTGAAATAACATCAGTGCCTGTCAACTGGAGTTTCAAACCGCCAAGTACGTTCTTGAATTTAAGATTCATATCAGATCCATCTTCAGTAACTGCGGCCATTGGGAAAGATCCATTTCCAAATGAATTCTCAGCATAGTTTTGTGTTGTAGGTAATGATACTGTAATATCGTAATCTGAACCGTTTTTTGCTATCTCATTCGATGCTGAATATGGATAATATGCAATATTTGTCGGAAGGTCTGTTCCTGCCACAAATCCAGGAGGAGTAACTTGATAAAGGGATGCCGATGTCTTGCCATCTGATTGGTCAGTAACCTGATACTGCTGATTTATTGTACTGATATTAAATATTGAGACCTGATCGCCGATCTTCCACAATACATTACCTGATAAATTAAGTGACGTTTTAGTCTGTGGATTATAACTCTCTGTTGTGGCATAAAATGTCTTGGGGCTTTCCTTGACACTCTGTATAACTTCTGAT
>CACWIN010000062.1 GCA_902760965.1 uncultured Bacteroidales bacterium
AATCTTCTGGAATGCCTTTGTTGTCATAGCTATAGCGGGTTAAGCGGTTTTACGTTCAGCAAGAAGAGCCTTGAGCTCCTTCTCGTATTCAAAGTACTTGTCCGACTCAAACGGCTGGTAGTTCATCTGCTTGCACAGGTTGATCACCTTCTTGAAGTACTCAATAACCTCAAGGAAATGGTCAAACTTGAACTCAGTGTGGCATATGTCAATCACGCGGTCCACAATGGTCACCTGACGCTCCATAGGAGTTACGGCGTCAATCTCATCGAACGCATCCTGCTGAAGCACGATAAAGTCTATCAGCTCTGATTTCCAGAACGTTACGTGATAATCCACAGGTACGCCGTCATCACCCAGAATGTTAATCTGCTCGGCAATCTCCTTACCGCGCAACAGACGGGTCTTAAGCTCGTTCACCTTACTGGTCCACTCGCTGTCAATGCGGTCGGTAATATATTTCTCAAACTCCGGATAATCCAGATACTTTGAGTAGGAATCAATGGGGTTGATGGCCGGATAACGCTTGCGGTCGGCACGCTCCTGCTCAAGTGCGTAGAAGCAGCGGGCCACCTTCTTGGTGTTCTCCGTTACAGGCTCCTTAAGGTTACCACCGGCAGGCGATACTGTGCCGATGAACGTGATTGAACCCGGCTGGCCGTTGTTCAGATAAACGTAACCTGCACGTCCGTAGAAGTTTGCAATGATTGATGAGATATCCATCGGGAAAGCATCCGGGCCAGGCAGCTCCTCCATACGGTTTGACATCTCACGCAGAGCCTGTGCCCAACGTGAAGTGGAGTCAGCCATAAGCAGAACGCGCAGACCCATGCTGCGGTAATACTCCGAAATTGCCATTGCCGTGTAGACCGATGCCTCACGCGCGGCAACCGGCATGTTTGACGTATTGGCGATGATGATGGTACGCTCCATCAGCTTACGTCCGGTGTGCGGGTCATCCAGTTCGGGGAACTCGGTAAAGATCTCCACAACCTCATTTGCACGCTCACCGCAGGCAGCGATAACAACGATATCGGCCTCGGCCTGCTTTGAAATTGCATGCTGCAACACAGTCTTACCTGTACCGAACGGGCCGGGAATGAATCCTGTACCGCCCTCAACAATCGGGTTCAGGGTATCGATGGAACGTACGCCGGTCTCAAGCAGTTTGAATGGACGCGGTTTCTCGCGATAGTTGGTCATAGCCACCTTCACGGGCCATTTCTGGATCATGTTCACGCTAACCGTATCACCCTTGGCGTTCTCCAGCACCGCAATCTCATCAATGATACGGTACTCGCCCTCGGGAACGATCTTCTTTACGGTATACTCGCCCTCCAACTGGAACGGAGCCATGATCTTGAGCGGCTGGAAGTTCTCCTCGACCTTACCCAGCCAGGCCGATGCCTGCACCTTGTCACCCACCTTTACGATAGGCTCAAACTTCCACAGACGGTCATTATCAAGCGGATAGGTATACTCACCGCGCTTAAGGAATACGCCCGTCATCTTGTCCAGGTCATTCTGCAGACCGTCAAAATTGTGTGACAGCATACCCGGACCCAGAGTAACCTCCAGCATATGACCGGTAAACTCGGCAGGCGCACCCACCTTGAGGCCACGTGTGCTCTCAAACACCTGTACATAGACGTTCTCGCCCACCACCTTAATGACCTCTGACATGAGTTTGTCGCCTCCTGTCTCAATGTAGCAGATCTCATTCTGTGCAACAGGTCCGTCAACTTTCAACGTAACCATGTTGGCAATGACTCCGCATACTGTACCTTTTGTAGCCATTTATCTTTAGTTTTTTGTTTATCTGAATTCAGCAGGCACACTGGTCTGATCCTTAAGCGTACCTATAAGTTCACGGAACAGTTTCTGGCCCTCCTCACGGTCCAGACCGCTCCAACGCTCCACCATACCAAGGCGGACCATATATGAGAACAGTTTCTCAACACTGAAATAATTAAAGAAGGTGTTCTCCTCAAGCCAGCGCCAGCGAATCTGGTCAGCCTTACGCTCACGCTGTGAAAGGTCACCCTCCTCAGTCAGACGGGCCACGTCCTCAAAATATTCAAGTTCCTGGCTCAGTCCCCAGTCACGCGCTCCGCTTGTACGCAGCGCATTTGCAATGTCACCGGTACCCACAATCACCTTCTGTATCTCCAGATTGTACTTGCGGGCCGTAATGGCAGTCATGATATTGTTCAGATTCAGATTGAACTCATACCATTTACGTACAAACCAGTTGCTTGATGCCATAGCGTACTCGTAGAACAGGCTCCACAGACGGTCCTGGGCAAATGCCGCTTTCTGGCGCCAACTGTCGTCAACCCACTCCTGTACAAAATTGTACATGAACTGAGGGACATCCATGGGTGCCGGTTCATCGGCCTTAACCAGAGCCACAAGTTCCTCCATGCGCTCAGAACCTATCAGGTTACGGCATTCATTCTCCAAATTGAGAATATCCATAACCTTACGGTCAGCAGCGCTCAGGGCATCGTAAACCTCCTGGCGGAACTGCTCAACGGTATACGCGGCCTTGCTGTCATCAAAGCTGATGTCAGGCAGTCCGGCTATTATGTAATAGTAATTGGCCATCAGAACAGGGTCTCAACCAACTGCGGGCGCAGTATTGACTTGAACCAGTTCTCAAACTCCTGTGTGCCAAAGTTCACCTTATATGAACCGTCAGCAGGCTGGATTGAGAATTCAGCGGCATTACCGTTCACCTGTGTAATCTTTACACCCTTGTCAAGCAGTTCCTTGGCATTTGCCTGGAAGAACTTGGTAAGAGAGTCGGCATCGGTTGTCTTGATCTCAATCTGCTGGTTCTTACCCCACTCCTTTGCAATGGTAAGAATAAACTCATTGAAAGCCTTCTGGTCCGATGTAAAGCCCTTAACGGCGTCCTTGACAATCTTGTCAGTCACAACCGATGCAATCTCGCTCTTGAGAGCCTCAACAGCCTGTGCGGCATAGAGCTTAAGCTCCTTACGCACGTTCTCAGCGTTATCGGCGCTCTCCTTCTTGGCGGCAGCCAGCAACGCATCGGCCTGCTTCTGGGCATCGGTAATAAGTTTCTGGGCTTGTTCTTTGGCCTGGGCCAGAATCTGGTCAGCCTCGGCCTGACCTTTAGCTACACCTTCATTATATATAATGTCGGTAAGTTCCTGGATTTTGGTATTCATAGGTTAATAACTTGTTACTCTCAAATATCAGATTGGCAAATTTAATCAAATAGCCATAATAACCTGCGTTATTAACAAAAAAAAACCTCCGTTGCGGAGGTTTTAAAGAGTTACTTTTTCTTGAGCATCAAAGTCTGCTTCCAAACCGTAGGAGTAAGACCCTCTGACTCCCTGAACTTGCGGATAAACTGCGTAGAACTCTGGAATCCGCTCTTGGATGCTATATAGTCAAGTGAAGCATCCGGCTCGTCATTCATAAGTTGCTTGGAGTACTCAAGACGTCTTTGATTCAGATAATCACGGAAAGTCATACCGTAATACAGATTAACCAGTCTTGAAACGTATGTACGGTTGGTATTAAGTACACGTGAAATCTCTTCAATGGTCAGTGAAGGATTCAGATAACCGCGATCCTTATCCATATACTGCTTGAAAGATTCCATTATTCTATCATAACCTGAAGAGGCTACACCAGCCATAGGACCCGAATCAATACCCTGAAGGAACTCCTGGGTAGACTGACGCATAGCACTGAATGGATGACGTAGTCTCTCAATATTGATATATCCGCCCGGCAGAGCAGGAACAGCGGTTACATAGCCTATCAAGAACAAAACTGCAGCTGCCACAAGAGACCAGAGAGTAGACCAGATTGACAGGGTATTTGAAAAAACAGATGTAAACAGGACTGAAACAGCCCACATTATAAAGTAAATGACGAAAAACAAACTTATCACATTCGCAACAAACGAAGATTTCTGGCCTCTCAAAAATGCCACTATGTGATTAAATTTAAACTTTCCGGTAAAAAGGCGAGAGAATACATATACCAGTGAAACAGAGAGGCTGACATAGAAAGTAATGAAATAAACCTGGTATGTCAGCAATACATAAGCATTCTCAAGAGGAGTAAGAGATGAACGCACCAAAATAGAAGCATGTAGCATTTTTACAATTTCACCGCATCTGGGCAGGCCCAATAACGTTGTCAGCACAATAGAAATGGCAAAAAGTGCCAATGCAGGTATTGTGGCGAGATATGAAACCCATGAAGGTTCATTCTCCTCATAAAAACACCTTAAATAAATACAAATGATCGGAAAGACAGCCAAAGAGGTGAATTGCAGTATTACGTTATAAATTGCCAGCATCTCATAGTCAGGATTGGGATCCATATGGTGAGAACCGCAAAAAGCACTAACCGCCAAAAGGCCCATAACCCACATTATAAGCCTGTCTGACACGGTTTTATGTCTCTTAAACAATACTATCAGGCACCAAACCGCACATACTGAAAATGGCAATTGAACAATGAAAATACCAAGCATAAATCAGTCCTTTATTTCAAATTCACAACAAAAATAAGCATAAAAACGGCACGAGAGCACTAAATATCGCCACTTTTTACTCAAAATTTGTGCTTTTGGGAATATGAGAATTGCGGTTTCATCTATAAATTGACGCTTTGAACACAGGTTGTTGATATTTGAACTATTGTTTGAAATTCGTTTTGTGATTCTGAGACGTTCAATTGTGTTTGTTGGAAAATCGACACATATATAACGCGTACTTTTGTATCGAAAACAAACGAAAAGAACAAAATTCAATGTCGAACAGAAGATTTTTAAACAACAACGCTATCGCAAAGATACAGATAATTCTGGTCTTTGCAATGGTTCTTTTGTTCGGCAACTCTTGCGAGCGTAAAGATCTTTACCTCCGCGTCAACGGAATTCAGATTGAAGTCGAGATGTACGACGTTCGTCTGGACCTCCTCTGGGGAATCGATTGGGAGACTGAGTGGCAGTACACCTGGAATGAGAGCGCCGCTGATTTCGGCACCATCGGTTACACCAAGCCTGAGCTCGTCAAGGGTACTATATATAATGTAGACAGCTACACCGGCAAGCGCTACAGCTCATTCTTCAAGATTTTCGATTCAAACGGCGGTCGTGTATCTCTGAACGCAGGTTCAACATACGATATGTTGTTCTACAACTTCGGTACTGAGTACACATCATTCTACCAGAGCGAGGATTTCGAGTCATACACCGCTTCTACACGCGTAAGTTCACTCGCATCATGGATCCGCACCCGCGGCGAGACCAAGGGCAGCGAGATGCCTGACACCGCTAAGAGTTACGTAAACTACAACCAGCCTGACGAGCTGTTCGGTTCTCTGGCAGCAAACCTTAAGATCAGTGAGGATCCTTCAACATATGAGAAGGAATACGATGAGTACGGTAATCTGAGCTACATCTACAAGGTTGACGCCGCTCTCCGCCCCTACTCATTCGTTTATCTGTACCAGGTTGTAGTACTTAACAACAACCTCGACGGTAAGGGCAACTACATCACAGGTTCAAAGGGATTCACAATCACAGGTCTTGCACAGGGTGTTGACCTGTTCACTCGTAAGACTTTCGAGAATACAATCGCAGTTTCAACTGATGAGGTTAAGCCCATCCAGAACCACGACGACGTTCGTCTGGCCGACGGCACAACAGTTGACAACGCAGATATCTTCGCAGCACGCGTACTGACATGGGGCCTTCCCGGTATCGTTCCTATCGAGACCACCAAGGCAGGCAGCAAGGCTGCAGAGCTTGATCAGAATTTCATCGGTATAGGTCTGACACTCCGCAACGGACTGACCTACACCATCACCAGAGACATCACCGAGCAGATGCACGAGAAGCCCGCAGGTGGTGTCATCACCATTTACATTGATGCCAACGAGATTCCGCAGGATGTAATCAACCAGCGTCCTCAGAGCACCGGTGGCGGTTTCAATGCAAGTGTTGAGGATTGGGCAAACGAAATCAACGCTGAGGTCACAATTTGATGAAGAAACGATGATTTCACAACAAAATATGTATAATAATTAACAAGTATTAAAATATAAAGAAGTATGTTTACAGAGTTAATTAGAAAAGGTAAATGGAGCTACATGTTTCTGGCAGCCGTGGCAACGCTGGCAGTGGCAGCTTTAGCTACTCTCGCAAACACACGCACTGCAAGTGAATCCCAGAGCAATGCAGCTCATGAAAACGGGCAAGCCACTTACGGAAGCTACACTAACTATAATGGCGCATCAATACGTTTCATTAATTAAAAAAACAGAAAGACAAAGACCAAACAGCTATGAGAATTCAAAACCTAATAATCGCAGTTGCAGCAGTATTGCTGACATCATGCGCTCAGGACGGAATCCTCAGCGTAAGAGAGAAAGTTAATGAGCCCGAGCAGCCCATCAACTTCAGTATTTACACTGACATGGCCACAAAAGCCTTTCCTGCCAACGCTGAAAGCCTTACAAGCTATCACGACCAGTTCGTTGTATTCAGCACCAAGACTTCAACCATTGACGGCACTGTATTATCAGTCTTCAACGGCGATACAGTTTATTCTAAAGCCGGTTCATGGGAATATAAAGACCTCCGTTATTGGGACAAGCAGGCTAATTTCAGTTTTGTAGCCATTTCACCCAGTGCTAAATACATCATCTACAACAAGACAGACAACGTAGCTGACGCTTCCGGCGATTACGTAACAGTTGCAGGCGGTTATACTCTGGTTGGGACAAATCTCCAGGACGGCACACGTACTACCGAGGTCAACAAGGGTTTCACCGGCGAGAACGGCAAGGATGCAGATCTCATGACCGCCCAGAAGAACAATCAGAACGGAGCAACTCATGATGCTACAGTTGATATGCTGTTCAACCATATCCTGGCCAAGCTCAACGTAACCATCGGTAAGGCTAAGATTCTGGATACAATGAACGTATATATAAAGAAGGTTGAGGTTCTCGGACTTGACGACCACGGAACGTACGCTCAGAAGGATTACAACGTTACAAATAGCGGCTGGAGTTCTTCAAAAGAAGACGGCAGCTACAAACTCAGCTGGGAGGCTGAGAACACCGACGGTGTTCTTCTTAATTCCGGAACAACCAATGGTTTGACTTACACCCCGGGCGCACCCAAGTACTTCATTGAGTCATTGGTAATGCCTCAGTCCATTGAGCGTGACGTTGAAGCCCTCCGTTTGGAATACGCAATCAACGACCAGGATTACAAGTATCAGCTCAAGTTCAAGTACAATGACACTTTGAAGGATATAAACCAACAGGATTCTGTAGTTCTGAGAGCCGTTTTCCCGGAATTCATGGATCGCAACAAGTACATCCTCAAGCTCACCATTGATCCCGAGGCTATCGTATTTGATGCCCGCGCCGCAGCATGGACCGAGCAAATCGACACAACACTTATCGTAAAGTAAAATGCATCAATCCGCATAAAAACAAAAGCAATTAATAACTAACAATTTAAAGAGAAGAGAATTATGAAAAAGAGTTATTTGATGATCGTAGCAGTTGCCGCAATATTTGCAGCCTGCGGACAAACCGACACCTTCAAGGATGTCGACACTCAAGATGCAGTTATCGGCTTCGGCCATAGTGCAACAGAAAAAGCCACTCGTGCCGAACTGGATATGACTTGGTTCCGCACACTTGACAATGGTTTTGGCGTTTACGGTTACAAATCAGATGCAGCCATCTTCAAGAATGAAAATGTAAAGTGTTCCAATGCCTCTTCTCCTTACGAATGGTCACATACCACTATTCGTTTCTGGGATAAGGCAGCCAACGATGCATATGATTTCTATGCTTATGCTCCATTTACCGGCACAAACAATGTTGTAGGCACAAATCCCACATTTAGCAAATCAACAGGTTTTACTTTCACTGGAATTCCTGTAATTGCTGATATAAATGATAATGGAGCTGACAAGGCTGTTGCAAATGCAGTGGAAGATATTGATTATAACGACGGACGCCTACATGATGCCCACACCAATTCGCCTACCGTACAGTTTGTATTCAATCACATCCTGTCAAAACTTTCATTCAAGATCAAGACAGACGTTCCTGCACACAATGCTCAAACTAACCCCACTGCAACATTTACAGTTAAGAAGGTTGAGATTGACTTCCCATCTGCAACTGGAGTTCAGTGGGCAGAGACATCAAGCGATGATCCCGCTGGTGCAACAACATATACAGAATATGCTGTAAAAGACGGAACTTATGATTTTACAGTATTTGAAGGTTCTCAGACTGTAACTAATTCTGCAGCAGCAATGACAGACGCCAAGACATTCATTGTAACCCCTGTTAATACAACAGTAACAAAGCATGAGTTTGAAGTCAAAGTTACATATGATATTCTTTACGCAGACAACACCACTGAAACCGGCTGTATTGCCACTGGTACAATAGGAACAGGAACACCAAATACAAACACCTATACACCTGCACAGAATCAGTACTACATTGCTGTTATCAACATCAATCCCGAAAAGATTGAATTCTGCGTAGAAGGCGTCGATGCTTGGGATCCTATTACAGAAACCGATCCTGTTGACGTTAAATAATATCACTCAACTAATTTGAGCACAAACGATAAAACCGAACAATTATGAAAAAATATTTATTCGTTATAGCAGCAACTGCATTAGTATTGGCAGGTTGCTCAGACAAAGACTCCTTCAAAAAGGATTTACAGAACACTGATGCTATCAGTTTTACCTCTTACGCCAATAAGCAGACCCGTGCGACAGAAAACTCTAGCGCTGCATATTCATGGCATTTCTTCAATCATCATACAACCTTCCAGGTTTGGGGTTACAAAAACACCTCTGAGACTGCTGTATTTGATGGTGATGTAGTAACTGTTACTGAGAAAAGTGCAAATGTTGATGGTACAGCTGCAACTGCAAATTCATACACATACACCTATTCTCCCTTACGTTTCTGGGATAAAGCAGCTACAACTTATGAGTATTATGCAGCAGCCCCCTCTGGAACTGACGGTGGTTGGACATTTGTTGATGACAACATTGTCGCTGCTAACATAACAGCTACAACAGGACAGAATAAGGGATA
>CACWIN010000063.1 GCA_902760965.1 uncultured Bacteroidales bacterium
TCAATAAGGTCATATACGTAGTTTCCGGTAAAGTCTATGCACTTGTCAATAGTGTGGATTACACCGTTGTCGCAGGAGTCATCTTTCTCAACAATGTTGGAGAACTTGTTGATACGCCTCATCAGTTTGTAAACGGTATCCTTGCCATTGGGATTCACATAATTGAATATGGAATCAAAAGTGAGCATAAGATACTTGTCGTTCTGGTTGGGCTGGGGGAAAGAACCTTCTTTCATATCACCTACATAGCATGTAAGGTCAATAAGGTGGGTCCTTGCCAGTGTATCACAGTCAACCTGGGGAAGATCGTCAACGCTGTTGTAAACAATAGTGGAATCTTTATCCCAAACTCTTCGCTTGGCCTGACGTTCCTTTACGAATTCCTGCACTGATGCGTTGTAGGGAACAAACAAAGTATGCTCACCATAAGTTGAAAGCTCGGTCCAGATGCCGGCTCTTTTGAGCACTTTAATGAACTCACTGAAATCTTCAGTGCGTTTTTCCAACTCCGAGGCTATGGTCTGACCTTGATATGTGTAATAATTGCCAGGGTGCTGTTCGTCAATACAACCTGTCATAAAGAATAATGACCCGGTCAGAGACAGGATGGTAACGATGGATAAAAACTTGAAATTCTTCATTTCATTTATCGGTTAAGTACGTATTAGGGTATAATATAAAATTATATACGCCTAACAGGTCCGGGTTAAAAGGGCGAAATGCAAAAAAATCAAAAATTAAAGTACTTTTTTGCGTTGAAATATGAAATATCTTCAATCATTTGTTCAATTCGGTTAATTTCGCTAGCCGGAATCTCACCTTTTTCAACATCGTTGCCAATCAGATTGCACAGAATGCGGCGGAAATATTCGTGCCTTGCGTACGATACGAACGAACGGCTGTCAGTAAGCATTCCTACAAAACGTGACAGCAAGCCGAGCATGCTCAGGACCTGCATCTGCTGTTCCATTCCGTTCTTCTGGTCCAGGAACCACCAGCCGGCGCCAAGCTGTATCTTGCCGGGTACGCTTCCGTCCTGGAAATTGCCGATTGTGGTACCCACCATCTCAAAATCACTTGGATTAAGGTTGTAGATAATGGTCTTGGTCAGCTTGTCCATGCTGTTAAGGCGGTCCAGATAACGGTTCATGGCCTTGGCGGTCATAACCTGTGCCATTGAGTCGAATCCGGTGTCCTTGCCAATCAGGTTGAACATCTTGGTATTCTGGTTGCGGATAACGCCGTAGTGGAACTGCTGGGTCCAGCCGGTGTCGGCATCCATCTTTCCGAATTCAATCAGCATGGCGCTCTTGAACTTGCGTATTTCGGCCTCGGTCAGGTTGGTCCCGCCATATACTTTGTTGAATATGGTATCCAGTTCGGCGGTCGTAAAGTCATCGGCATAGAACTCTTCCATTCCGTGATCGCTCAGGCGGCATCCCATCTGCTCAAAGTACTTATGACGTACCAGAAGGGCTTTAACAATATCGTCAAAGCAGTTTATGCTTACTCCGCTCACCTTGGCAAGCTTGTCAATGTAGTCGCGGTATGCGGCCGGGTTCTCCACAGTCATGGCCATGTCCGGACGCCAGGTGGGCAGTACTTTTACCTTGAATCCGCTCTCTTTGACCTGTTTGTGGTATTCCAGGGAGTCAATGGGGTCATCGGTAGTGCAGACTGCCTCAACGTTGTAGTGCAGCATCAGGTTGCGGGCACTGAACTCAGGGCTGGCAAGTTTCTCGTTGCACTCGTCATAAATCTCCTTTGCGGTTTGCGGATTCAGGACCTTGTCAATCCCAAAACAGGTCTTGAGTTCCAGGTGTGTCCAGTGGTAGAGCGGGTTACGCATGCAGTAGGGCATGGTCTCGGCCCACTTTTGGAACTTGTCCCAGTCCGATGCATCGCCAGTGATGTATTTTTCGGCAACGCCGTTGGTACGCAGGGCCCGCCATTTGTAGTGGTCGCCTCCAAGCCACAGCTCTGTGATGGAGCGGAACTTGTGGTCCTGGGCTACCTCCTGCGGGTTAAGATGGCAGTGGTAGTCTATTATAGGCAGTTTCTTGGCGTGGTCGTGAAACAGATGTACAGCTGTCTCATTCTGCAGCAGGAAATTCTCATGAATGAACGGTTTCATATTCTAATTGGTTTTGTAATCAGGTTAATAATGTGGGTGTTTATTCAAACAGGCGTGCTATGTGCCTGTCAAGTATGTTCTCCTTGACTTGCTCTGCAACCACATGGGCGTTGCGGTCTAAAGCAGCGTAGAACTCATCGCCGAATTCGGCGGCAATCTTGTAGCTTACATGTACAAGCTGGCGGAAATCGGGGTTGTAAAGCGGGTCTTTCTGATTGTGACGCAGGGCACGGGCATATTCCTGGCCGCTCCATGCGGCAATCTGTCCGGCTGTGGGCAGTTTGGCGGGATTTATGTCAATCACCGTGGCGTATGGAATGCAGAGTTCCTCCATGCGGTCCAGCGCGGATATGGCAATCTTTTTGGCCAGTTCAAGGGCTTGCTCATCGGCCAGGGCAAGACCGATGTTCTCCTCCAGCCATGTGGTGCCGGCTGTCTTGATGTGTATGCCTTTGTCATATTGGCGTATCAGTCGGCCCATTATGGGGTAGATTGAGAATTTGTCACTACCGGAATGTATGCTCAGCTTTAGGCCTTGGGGCAAGTTGAATTCTTTGACTGCATAGTCAATCACCAGCAGGTCCTCACGGAACTCTTTCTCAAACTGGGCGGTATCGCCAACGTACTCCACGCCTTTGTTGAAACGGCCGGTGAACTTGGGGGCGATTGTCTGGGCAGGTACACCTTCCTGTGACAGGGCACTCAGGATAAAGAAAATCTCGATTGGCGTTTGGGGTGAGTCAACCTCATCCATCGATACCTCCGTTACAAAATTGTCAGCACCTTTCTTATCTGCAATATGACGGTATATGCGTCCGGCCTCCTGTACTGCAAACAGGTATTTGCCGGCCATGACCTCAATCAGGTTCCTGTCTACCTTGAACGGCTCTTCAATGCCCGGAATCACCAGATTGCCCGCATATTTCAGGTTGCTCTCAACGAATTTGAGGGTCGATGCGGCATCGGTAGGTTTGCCTATGTAGTCGGCCACGTCAATCGTAAAGAAATTGGAAGCATCAATAAAACGGTCCACATTGTTCATGTTAATGTGGTCGGCATCCACAAAATACGGTTTATTGTAACCTAGCGCCTTGACAGCCCTGTCGGCTTCAAGGCGTGTATCGGCAGGCTGGGTACCTATAATCTGATGCTCGCGGTTGGATTTGTTCCAGACAGGAACAAAATCAATCCCGTACTGTTTCTGTGCCTGTATTATGGCCGAAAGCTGTGCCACTCCCTGATGTGAAAAACGGTCTCCTGTACCGAATGAATATTTTCCAAGAATCATATTGTTATAAGTTTAAATTAAATCCAGTTTCACGTACAAACATCGCAGCCCGTCCGCTTGCATCATTTGTAATATTTGCGGTAAAGGCGTGGAATTCACGTCTTACCGGATAATCCGAACGCTGCTGTTCAAAGGTATTGGGGCTCAATCTGAGACGTTTGTCATCCTGCTTTATGTCATATGTATATAGTATTGCTTCTTCAAGTACCTGACGCGGAGTCTTGCCGGTGGCATCAACTGTAAATTCCACAGGCTGGGCGGGCGCGGGTATGTCATTGACAATCCAGTTCTGGCAAGGCAGGTCAAAGTATTTGCCCAAAGTGTTGACTGCCATCATGGTGCCGTTTGCCTTTCCGTCCAGCGAATAGCCGGCTATGTGTGGAGTGGCGGTATACAGCAGATCCATGAGTTCACGGTCAATGTCAGGTTCGTTTTCCCAGACATCAAGCGATGCTGCTTTTATATGCCCGTTCCTGAGTGCGTCCTTTAAGGCGTTGCCGTGAACCACCTCGCCCCGTGAGCTGTTAATCAGAATCTGGTCCGGCCGCATTGACTTGATTCGGGCGGCATCAAACATGTGATATGTCGGGTCCGGGCCATCAAGCGTGAGTGGAACATGGCATGTTATAATGTCGCTTTGGCTGATTATGGTTTTAAGGTCACAAAATCCGCCCGGGCCTTCACGGCGGGCTCGCGGAGGGTCGCAAAGCAGGATGCGGAATCCCAACAGGGCTGCTATCTGAGCCACTTTGCTGCCTACGTTTCCTACACCAATAACCCCGAGTGTCTTTTCTTTTATGCTAAAGTCAAAGTCATGGGCCATATAAACCAGGAGCGAGGCTATGTATTGGCGTACCGAACCGGAGTTGCATCCGGGTGCGTTTGTCCAGGCAATTCCGTGTGATTCACACCATACGGTATCAATATGGTCGTATCCTATTGTCGCGGTTGCTATGAATTTTACCTTTGAATCCTGGAGTAACGCGGAATCACACCTGGTTCTGGTCCTGACAATAAGGGCATCGGCATCACGTACGTCATCAGGGGTTATGCTGCCGCCTGGCAGATATACCACTTGGGCGTACGGTTCCAATACTCCTTTGATAAAAGGTATATGTGAGTCACATACTACTTTCATTCTTTAAATCCGGGGTCAGTTTTTACAAAGTTCGCCTTTTTTAATGAAAAAACCCGACCTGGAGGCCGGGTTTTTCAATTATCAGTTTTTTTAATAGGCGAACATAGGGTAGTCTTTCATAATGCTGTTTACACGAGCACGAACCTTTGCGATTACTGCCTCATCCTCGGGAGCGTTCAGAACCTCCTCGATCATCTCGGCTATGGTAACCATAAGGTCTTCCTTGGCACCGCGGGTTGTAATGGCGGGAGTACCAAAGCGCAGACCCGATGTCTGGAATGCGCTGCGTGAATCAAACGGAACCATGTTCTTGTTGGCTGTGATGTCGGCTGCAACAAGTGCCTTCTCGGCAACCTTGCCGGTCAGGTCAGGATACTTGGAACGAAGGTCAACCAGCATGCTGTGGTTGTCGGTACCACCGGATACAATGGTGAACCCGCGCTTGGTCAGCTCCTCGGCCAGTTTCTTGGCGTTCTTCTGGACCTGGATCTGATACTCCTTGAACTCGGGCTGGAGAGCCTCGCCGAATGCTACTGCCTTGGCTGCGATGACGTGCTCCAGAGGACCGCCCTGTGTGCCGGGGAATACGGCTGAGTCAATGAGCTGTGACATCATCTTGATCTCACCCTTGGGAGTCTTGCGGCCGCGGGGATCCTGGAAGTCCTTACCCAGTAGGATGATACCGCCGCGAGGACCGCGCAGGGTCTTGTGGGTGGTGGATGTAACAATGTGGGCGTACTTTACAGGGTTCTCAAGCAGACCGGCTGCTATCAGACCTGCGGGGTGAGCCATGTCAATCATAAGGAGAGCGCCAACCATATCGGCAATCTTGCGCATGCGGGCGTAATCCCACTCACGTGAGTATGCCGAACCGCCACCGATGATGAGCTTGGGCTTAACTTCAAGAGCAAGCTGTTCCATCTTGTCGTAGTCAACGCGGCCGGTCTCGGGGTTCAGGTCATAACCTACGGCATTGTAAAGGATACCTGATGAGTTTACTGCAGAACCGTGTGACAGATGACCGCCGTGTGCCAGGTTGAGTCCCATAAAGGTTTCGCCCGGCATAAGTACTGCCTGCAGAACTGCGGCGTTGGCCTGCGCACCGGAGTGGGGCTGTACGTTTGCGTATTCGGCACCGAACAGTTTCTTGATGCGTGCAATGGCAAGGCTCTCAGCCTCGTCAACAACCTCGCAGCCACCGTAGTAGCGCTTGCCGGGATAACCCTCGGCATACTTGTTGGTGAGACATGATCCCATGGCCTGCATAACCTGGTCGCTTACAAAGTTCTCTGAGGCAATGAGCTCAATGCCTTTTGCCTGGCGCTGATGCTCGCGCTCAATGATGTCAAAAATCTCCTGATCTCTTTTCATAATTTATTGTTGTTGGTTTTAATCTTTTCAAAACATTAATCCGTACGAGAATGATATGACGGATATCCTGTGACCTATCTCAAAAACAGGTGCCGGCGAAACTCCGCTGGTGTCATACAGACTTTTTGAGGTGTTGTTTATGCCGGCTTCGTATTCAAAGTCAAAGAATGTGCTTTGAATCTGTACGCTAAGTCCTATTGTCCATCCAACGGAAAGGTTCTTCTGGTCTTCGGCCAGACTGAACGGTTCCTGGTTGTTGAATGTGGTTGAATTGAACTTACTTGGGGTGTATCTGAACCTGGGACCGGTGAACACGGACATACAGTACGGGGATTGGTTGACAATATGATATCCCACCTGAACGGGAACGGTCAAGGATTTCATATTGCATGATACGCTCAGGTAATCCGGCGTCTGCGATTTGGAATTCCAGCTGTTTCGGTCTATGCTTACGGTCGATTTGTTGGAGCTCAATCCTACGCCTGACTGGAAAAACAGCCGTGATGAGTTGAGCCTGAACTGAAGTGCAATAAAGTTTCCTACCTGAGTGTCCTGTTCATAACCTCCAAGCTCTTTTCCGTCAAATACGGCCTTGTCGATGTATGTTCCGGTTGCATTGAATCCAACTCTTGCTCCCCATGTGAACAAAGGCAGAGGTTCAAATTTGCCCGGTTCAAGGGCATGGGTGACAAGTGGAACCAATAACAGCACAGATAGGATAATGCGTCTCATCAAAGAAGTTTTATGTTGTCTTTATGAACGTCCTTGTTGCAGTAACGGCAGCGAAGCGTACCGTTTTCCTTATCCACCACGTCAAAGATTGTCTGCATGGGCTCGTGGTTTGTAATGCACTTGGGGTTGCCGCATTTTACAATGCCGCGTACCTCATCGGGCATGGCAATCATCTTTTTTTCTATCACCTCATAGTCACGGATAATATTCAGTACTATGTTGGGTGCTATGACCGACAGCTTTCCGCATTCCTCCTCGGTGAAATAGCGGTCAGCTATCTTGATGATGCCTTTGCTCTTCATCTTCCGGCTGCTCAGGTTGGAGCCGATGGTGATGGGGGTGTCAATGTTTGTAAGTCCCAGCAGGTTGACTACGTCAAAAACCTTGTCCGAAGGGATGTGGTCAATTACCGTTCCGTTCTGAAGCGCCGCAACCAGCAGCTCTGATTTTCCTGTCTTTTCCATAGCGGTCATTTTAGAAGATTCAAAGCATTGCAAATAAGAGCTTCACGTACGTAGAGGCCGTTCTTGGCCTGCTGGAAATAGTATGCGTGCTCATTTGAGTCAACATCCTGCGCTATCTCGTTTACGCGGGGCAGGGGATGCAATATCTTGAGGTTCGGCTTGGCCGAGCGCAGCATGTCGTTCTTGAGAATGAACATGTCCTTAACACGTTCATATTCCATAAGGTCGGTGAATCTCTCACGCTGTACACGGGTCATGTAGAGTATGTCTGCATCGGCAATGGTCTCCTCGTCAAACCTGCTATGTTCCTCAAAACTGATATTGTGCTTGCGGCAATACTCCTTGTACTCGTCGGGCATCTTGAGCTCGTCGGGCGAAATAAAGTGGAACTTGGGGTTGAAGAACCTCATGGCCGTAAGCATGGAGTGCACGGTGCGGCCGTACTTGAGGTCTCCCACAAGATATATGTTCAGGTCATCGAGACTGCCCTGGGTCTTGAGCATGGAGTAAAGGTCAAGCATGGTCTGTGATGGGTGCTGGTTGGCTCCGTCACCGGCATTGATTATAGGTACCGGAGATACCTCGCTGGCATACCTGGCTGCGCCTTCCAGATAGTGGCGCATAATGATCAGGTCTGCATAGTTGCTTACCATCATTATTGTGTCCTTAAGGGTTTCTCCCTTTGACGAACTGGTGGTAGCGGCATCGGAAAAACCTATGACACGGCCTCCCAGACGGTTTACTGCAGTCTCAAAACTGAGTCTTGTCCTTGTGGAGGGTTCAAAGAAAAGGGTTGCTACGATTTTCCCGTCCAGAATTTTTCTGTTAGGATTGGCTTCGAATTGGGCGGCATGTCCCAGGAGCCAGAGAATATCTTCTCTGTCAAGCCCTTCGAGCGAAATCAGACTTCGGCCTGTTTGATCCATTTGAGTATAGTTTGTTCGGGAGCCCAAAATTACTAATAAAATACCAACCGCGTGAGCGCTTGTTCATAACTTTCCATAAAAAGCCAAATTTTATTACGTGTGTATTTCCGTTACGGTGTTTTTGTGCTAAATTTGTATGGTTTATACAATACTTATATGAAAGGTCTCTCCAAAAAGACGGCAATTAAAATTGTACTGTGGCTATGGGGCATATTCGCTTTGGGCTTGGTTGGCGTTTACCTGTTTTTTGCAGGTATCAGCGACGGATGGATAGGCAATATGCCATCGTTGGATGATTTAGAGAATCCGATAGACAAATTCGCAACCCAGATCATTTCGTCCGATGGCGTGGTGCTGGGAACATTTGCCCGTAGTGAAGACAATCGTGTGTGGGTGGATTTTGATGAGCTGTCACCTTACCTGGTCCAGGCTCTTGTGGCAACCGAGGATGTCCGTTTCCAGGAGCATTCCGGAATAGACCTTAAGGCTCTGGTCAGAGCAATTGTAAAGCGCGTCATTTTGCAGCAGCGCAGCGCAGGTGGTGGCAGTACAATCACCCAGCAGCTTGCTAAACAGCTTTATACCGAACATGTTGCAAGCAGTTCCGTCCAAAGGGCGTTGCAAAAACCTATTGAATGGGTGGTGGCGGTTAAACTGGAACGCTATTACACAAAAGAGGAGATACTTACACTCTATCTCAACAAGTATGATTTTGTACATCATGCTGTCGGCATCCATTCGGCATCAAAGGTCTATTTCGGTAAACTTCCATCGGAATTGAATGTGGAGGAATCGGCAACTTTGGTAGGTATGTGCAAGAATGCATCGCTTTACAA
>CACWIN010000064.1 GCA_902760965.1 uncultured Bacteroidales bacterium
TGGGCCGACAATGACTACAACATACTCAACACATCACTCCCCGCCAACTCCGATTTCAAGGTGATTCCGTTCAAGATGAATGTTGAGGGACGCGCATACGCAATGAATGCCCTTGAGACCACAGCCTATGACAACTATACAGGCAATGTGGCCCGCGCCAATCAGGTAAAGCTCCGCCTAATACCCTATTACGCATGGGCACACCGCGGCAACGGCAACATGGAGGTGTGGATGACGCGCTACAATCCGCCGGTCCAGGCTGCACAGGCTCCTGCCGCTCCGCAGGTACCCGAGCCCACAGCCGTAATCAACCTTTGGCCCAACGGTGCTCCTACCGACAACGGTCTTACCGGCCCCGAGAGGGTAATGGATATGCACGTATCCAACGTGACACAGCCCACGCTCAGCATCTGGGCAGCCCCCAACCCCAACGGCCTGGCAGTGATTGCCTGCCCTGGCGGCGGTTACACCGATGTATGGAACGGATCCGAGGGCAATAACATGGCGCAGTGGTACATGGATCAGGGCATAACCCTGGCCGTACTCAAATACCGTCTGCCCAACGGCCACACCGAGGTTCCGCTGGATGACCTGCATGAGGCCATGCGTCTGCTCAAGGCCGATGCCGATAAATACGGTATCAAAAAGATAGGCGTACAGGGATGCTCCGCAGGCGGACATCTGGCAGCCACAGCCGCCACGCACTACAACGGCCCGGAGCAGCGTCCCGATTTCCAGATACTGTTCTATCCCGTCATCACCATGGACAAGACATTCACCCACATGGGATCACACAACAACCTGCTGGGCCGGAATGCATCGCAGGAGCAGATAGACCTCTACTCAAACGAGAAACAGGTTACCCGCGACACCCCGCCCGCATTCATCATGGCCAATCATCTACCGGCAGCAATGGATGAGAGACCTTAAGCAGTGGCTATCCCAACTGGCAAAATGATACAAAAAAGGAGGGTTCCGCAATCGGAACCCTCTCTTTTTTGCTGCTGATTGTTATCAGCGTACTGCCATCTCCTGGACGGGCTGCTGCGGGAGCAGGAGTTTCTCTACCTTCCAGCTTCTGGCCTTGCCGTTGAATGTTGCGGTGGCGCGGATATCGTTTGCGCTGGCACCGAACTTTACGGTATATTTGCCGGCTGCGGTCTGCCACTCGGATGCCTCATCGTTAAAGCTGGCCAGGGTGTATGCATCGGCCTTGAATGTCAGGGTCTGGCTCTCACCTGGCTTGAGCAGACGTGTCTTTCCGAATGCCTTGAGCTCTGACTCGGGCTTTACCAGACCGCCCTGGGGAGCGCTCACGTAAATCTCTACGGCCTCCTTGCCGGCTACCTTACCGGTGTTCTTTACGGTGATGGTTGCCTCAAAACCGCCGTCCTTGGCCTTTACCGTGGGCTTGCTGTACTCAAATGTGGTGTAGCTCAGTCCGTAACCAAACGGGTAAGAAACCTCCACGCCTGCGGTATTGAAATAACGGTAACCAACCCAGATACCCTCGGCATAGTTGGTATAGTCAATATCCTTGTTGCCTGCGTTACGGCCGCCAAAACCTCCACGTCCCTGCTGTTGCTGAACCTGACCGTTGTAGGGGAAGTTGGCCGATGACGGTATGTCAAGATATGATACAGGGAATGTCATGGAGAGTTTGCCGGACGGATTGGACTTTCCGGTCAAGACATCGGCAACTGAATTACCGACCTCCTGTCCGGGAGTCCAGGCCAGCAGGATGGCATCGGGCTGTCCCTTCCATGAAGCGGTCTCAATTACACCACCTATATTCATTACTACGGTGACTTTCTTGCCCACCTTGTGGAACTCGTTGCATACGTCACGCAACAGGGCGCGCTCTACATCGGTCAGTTCAAAGTCATCGACCATACGGCGGTCATCGCCCTCACCTGCGTTACGGCCTATAACAACTACGGCTGCATCATTACGCTGTGCGCATGCCTGAACTGCAGCACGGTTTATGGCAACCTCGGGCAGTACAGCCTCACCCAGCAAAACGTTGCGGCCACCGCCACCCATGCCCAGGGCGTTCTGGCTGGCCACGTAATCACGGTGCTTTGCATAGAAATCGGTAAGGCGTGAATCAAGTGTGAATCCGGCAGCCTCAAGACCTTCGCTGATGTTACGGATATAAGGTTTGTTCACGTTACCTGAACCTGTACCGCCGGCGATTGACTTATATGCGCTCAGGCCAAAGAGTGCTATATTACCCTTAGCCTCCATAGGCAGGTTGCCACTGTTCTTGAGCAGTACCATACCCTCGGCTGCTGCCTCACGGACCATCTTGGCATGACCGTCCAGATCAGGCTTGTTTGAGAACTTGTACTTCTTGAAATTGGGGGTCTTTACAATATATTCCAGCAGACGGCGTACGTTACGGTCCAGGTCTGCTATATCCAGAGTTCCGTTATTGACAGCCTCTATCACGCGCTGTGACTCTGAGCGGTCGCCCGGCTCCATAAGGTCGTTTCCGGCCTTGACGGCATCGACCGTACCGGCCTTGTTACCCCAGTCTGTCATTACGATACCGTCAAATCCCCACTCGTCACGCAGGAATCCGGTAAGCAGGTCATGGCTCTGCTGTGTGTAGCCTCCGTTCAGCTTGTTGTACGATGACATCACAGTCCAAGGTTTGGCCTCACGGATGGTAATCTCAAAGTTCTTGAGGTAGAGCTCACGCAGGGCGCGCGGGTTGATGCGGGCGTCGTTCTCGTTGCGATTTATCTCCTGGTCATTAGCTGCAAAGTGCTTGACCGATACACCCACGTCATTCTTCTGCACGCCCCTTACATAAGCAGCCGATATCTTACCGCTCAAGAGGGGATCCTCTGAGAAATACTCAAAGTTACGTCCGCACAGCGGGTTACGGTGCAGGTTCATGCCGGGAGCCAGCAGTACATCGACACCATACTCATGAACTTCCTGGCCCATGGCGGTGGTAAGCTGTTCCACAAGTTCGGTATTCCATGTGCAGGCCAGAACAGTACCTACGGGGAAACCTGTGCAGTAATAGGTCTGGCTGTCACCCTGACGGGTAGGATTGATACGCAGTCCGGCGGGGCCATCGGCCAATATGGTCTTGGGAATTCCCAGACGGGCAATAGGCTGTGTTGAACCGGCAGCTCCGGGAACATTGGCAATGTCCGATGCTGTCATGGATCCGGCACTCATGCTACCCCATCCGCCACCTGCAATCAGAGTAGCCTTCTCCTCAAGGGTCATGGCTTTGAGGACTTCATCAATGTTGTCTGCACTCAGTTTGGGCTGTGCCCATGCCACTGCTCCGCATATCACGGCTGTGGCTGTCAATAAGGTTTTTTTCATATGTTCAGGTTAATAATCAGACTATTTGATACCATTGGGGACGGTTCCGTTTGGTACCGTCTCATTGGAAACGGTACCAAACGGAACCGTCCCCAATGGTACTATTTCTCACCGAAGCAGAGGTCACCGGCATCTCCAAGACCGGGTATGATGTAGGCGTGACTGTTCAGCTCAGGATCAACAGCTGCGCACCACAGAGTGGTTGTATCCTGCGGGAACATCTTGCACACATAGTCAACGCCAGCCTGAGCTGCAATGACTGAGCACAGATGAACTTTTGCAGGAGTGCCCTTGAGAAGCAGTGCACGATATGCCAGATACATACTGTTTCCGGTGGCCAGCATGGGGTCAACCAGAATCAGAGTCTTGCCGTCAAGTTTAGGTGATGCCATATATTCAATGTGAACATCAAAGTTAACCTCATCCAAGTACTTGCGGTAGGCCGATACAAAGGCGTTCTCGCAATGGTCAAAATAGTTGTGGAATCCCTGATGCAGAGGCAATCCGGCACGGAACACGGTACCAAGCACGATATCCTCTTCCGGAACATTAATTGTGGTTGTTCCAAGTGGAGTGGTAACCTCTTTGGTCACATAGTTGAGTTTCTTACTGACCTCAAGAGCCATGATTTCACCTATGCGCTCCAGGTTACGGCGAAAACGCAGTTGGTCTTTTTGTACGTTTACATCGCGGATTTCGGCGATGAACTGGTTCAGAATGCTGTTCTGTTTGTTAAAATCAATTACCTCCATATTGTTTGAATTTTTACAATTTCCTGAACATGTTTTCGGCAGGTCATCAAGGCGGGCCAAAAATTGGTCAAATATATAAAATTTGCAGTAAAACGTATCTTTCTTTGTTTATCATTTGACTCTTATCCCAAAAAAAGGTCAGGTGATGGATTATGGATAACATTATTTGAGTAACTTCAACCCCCAATTAAAAATAACTAACAAGTGTCTTATATGAATTCTATCCTGAAAAAAGTGTCCTTTGTGATACTCGCCGTTTTTGGAGCCGTTTCTACGCAGGCTCAGCCGGGCGGATGGTGGCAGCAAGCCCCGTCAACCGTTATCAATCCTGATAACACAGTGACTTTCAACTATCGTAACAATAACGCCAAGTCCGTCAAGGTCTGGACCCAGTTCAGCGAGAACGTGGAAATGACAAAAGGCGCAAACGGTGTCTGGACTGCAACGATCGGTCCCGCAGAGCCCGATATCTACCCCTATCATTTTGAGGTTGACGGCATCAGCGTAATGGATCCCCAGTGCGCTGAATGGTTCCCTAATGAGACCTTCAAGAACAGCCTGCTGGATATGCGCGCCGACAAACTGAGCACCCTTAAGGATGTTCCTCACGGCAGTGTGGATTACCTGAACTACTGGTCACCGGGACTCAATATGTTCATCCCGGTAATAGTCTATACCCCTCCTTTCTATGATGACCCCAAGAACAAGGACAAGAAATACCCCGTTATGTACCTCATCAGCGGTACGACCGATACCGAGGAGGTATATTTCAAGGTAGGTAAGATGAACCTCATCCTTGACAACCTGATTGCCCAGGGCAAGGCTAAGGAGATGATCCTGGTTCTCCCTTACGGAAACGCCACACTGCTCAAGACCGAGCGTGAGCCCCAGCGTCAGGGCGGCCGTGGCGGCATGGGTGGCATGGGTGGCTTTGGCGGCATGGGCGGAGGCTACAACTTTAATGCCGATTTCACCGATGTATTGATGCCGTTTGTAGAGAGCAACTACCGCACCATCAACGATGCTGACCATCGTGGTATAGGAGGTTTTTCACGTGGTGGCAACCAGGGCTTGTCAATAGGACTGGCCAATCTGGACAAGTTCACATATCTATGCTCTTACAGTTCATTCACCGGTGCCCGCGACAGCCAGTTTGAGGACTCGGAAGCCTTTAACAACAAGGTTCATCTGTTCTGGCTGGGCATAGGCACTGATGATTTCCTGTATGGAAACTCAAAGGATTTGATGCAGATGCTTGACCGTCATAACATAAAGAACGTAAAGGTATTTACACACGATAAGTACGGTCACACCTGGATGAACGCCCGCTATTGGCTTGAAAAGTCTTTCCCGCTGTTGTTCCAGGATCAGAGCGTCATTGATGCAGCCGTTGCTGAGAGCATGAGCCTTGAGGAGGCCGAGAAGGTACGCCTGGAGAAGTTAGGCGGTGCAGAGCCCTCACGTCTTACAGGTTCACTCATGACAAGTCTCTTCCCCGCAGGCGTAAAGTCACCCGAGTACAATGCTGACGGTACAGTTACATTCCGTTGCCAGGCCGCCGATGCCCAGAAGGTTGAACTTGACTGCCAGATGTGTGGCCGTAAGCCCATGGAGAAGGATGACCGCGGCGTTTGGAGCATAACAGTCACTCCTCCCGCACCGGATATCTACCCGTATTCTTTCATCATTGACGGAACACAGACCGCCGACCCCAACAACATGCATCTGTTCCCCAATGAGAACTTCAAGAACAGTCTGGTTGATGTTCGCAGTGCCCAGCCCAGCGTCCAGGATATCCAGGACGTACCACACGGCAAGGTTGCATACCGCTACTATTTCTCAAAGGCCTGCGGCGTAGAGCGCCCCATGTGCGTATACACTCCCGCCGGATATGATCCCAACGGCACCGAGAAACTGCCCGTTCTCTATCTGATACACGGTATGACCGATACATATGAGACATGGTTCAAGGTTGGCCAGATGAACAATATACTGGACAACATGATTGCCAAGGGTGAAGCCAAGCGCATGATCGTGGTAATGCCTTACGCAAACCCCTATCCCGAGATGATTGCCCAGGGCAAGGCCGAGGCTTATGATCCCATGGACACCAAGCTCACCACCAAGGAGTTCATTGAGGAGGTAATACCTTTCATCGAGTCAAATTACAACGTTATCAAGAATGCCGATAACCGCGCCATCGCCGGATTCTCACTGGGTGGCCGTCAGACACTGGCTGCAGGATTCGGAAATCCTGACAAGTTCCACTATGTGGCAGCCTTTGCACCGGCTATTGGCATGCAGGACCCGCAGGAGTATGAGACCAACTTCAAGAATGGCACATACAAGCCTGTCAAGAAACTCAAGAAGCAACTCAAGTTCATGTTCATCGGTACAGGCAAGGAGGACGGACTTATCACCGCATCGGAGGGACTTGACAAGTATCTGACAGACGGTGGCCTCAAGCACACCTTCTACAAGCCCGAGGGTGGCCATACATGGATGAACTGCCGTGACTATCTTGAACTGACCGTAAAAGAACTGTTCAAATAATGAAACGCTCACTTTTCCTGTCAGCTCTTATGCTGGCCGTGCTGCCCCTCATGGCGCAGCAGTCAAGAGTGAACATACAGTATGACCCTCAGCGCACCGAGCCTGAGGGCATACTTCCTTATAACTGCCGCGTACTCTCACCTGAGGTTCATGATGACCACACCGTGACGTTCCGCGTGAATGCCCCCAACGCCAAGACAGTTCAGCTTACAGGCTCCATGTTTGTGGGCAACAACCGCCAGCGCCCCAACTTTACAAAAGGTGATAACGGTGTTTGGGAACTGACCATCGGCCCCTTGGCTCCTGAGATTTACCTGTACTACATCATCATTGACGGAGTTCAGAACATTGATGCCAACAATCAGTTTACCGGACATGCCGCCATGCCATCATTCAGCATGCTCTTTGTGCACGGCGACGAGCCCGCATGGTATGATCCCAAGCCCGATGTACCGCACGGCTCATGGACAACCCATTACTACTATTCAAACGTTACCAACGGACTGCGTGACCTGATTGTGTACACTCCGGCAAACTACAACCCCAAGAAAAAGTACCCCGTACTCTATCTTATGGGCGGTTCGGGTGACCTGACCGAGACCTGGATCATGCACGGACGTGCCAACTGGATTCTGGACAACGTGATTGCCGAGGGTAAGGCCCGTGAGATGATTGTGGTATTCCCCAACGACCAGATGGTAACCCGCAGTCATCCGCAGCATACCGAACTGGCATTCCCTATGATTGAGAGGGACCTGATTGATAACATCATCCCGTTCGTGGAGTCACACTACAGCTGCATCAAGGACAAGCATGCCCGCGCACTGAGCGGCCTGTCAATGGGTGGCCGTATGACACAGTATGTGGCATTCCGGAATCTGGACGTATTCGGATCGGCCGGTCTGCTGAGTGCAGCCATCGGTCTGGATGAGACACCCGCCATCAAGGAGCCCGATGTAAACAAGAAGATTGACTATCTGTTTGTGGGCGGTGGTCAGTATGAGACTGGCATGATGGGCCGTCACACCACCCTGCACAATCAGCTCACCGAACTTGGCGTAAAGCACGAGTATGATGACGATGCACCCGGTGCCCATGACCTGGTAACCTGGCGTCATTTGCTATACTACCACTTCCTGCCCGGACTGTGGCGCAACAACTACAAGTGGAAGTGACACAATTGTGCAAACTCCGCTAAACACTTTTGTTATCAAATATTAAATAATGAACAAGTTGGAGTAAAAAGCCTTTCCGGATTTCTCTATACCTTAAAAAGGAATTACTTTTGTAGCCGGTTTACAAGGGTGCTTTCAAAAAGCCCTTTGAAACCGGCTTGATTTTGGAGGTTTAATAACAATCTAACTATAAACAAAAATGGCAAAAATCGATTTAAGCGTGTACGGAATCAACGGTTCAACCGTGGTTGCACACAATCCTTCTTATGAGGAACTGTTCAAAGAGGAGACAAAGGCTGGCCTTACTGGTTATGACAAGGGTCAGGTAACAGAACTCGGTGCAGTTAATGTAATGACTGGCGTATTTACAGGCCGTTCTCCTAAGGACAAGTACATCGTTGACAACGACGAGAGTCACAACAATGTATGGTGGACTTCCGATGAGTACAAGAACGATAACCACCCGATGTCTGAGGAGATTTGGGCAAAGGTTAAGGAGATAGCCATCAAGGAACTTTCAAATAAGGAGCTTTATGTAGTTGACGCTTTCTGCGGTGCTAATGAGGCTACCCGTCTTGCTGTCCGCTTCATCGTTGAGGTTGCATGGCAGGCACATTTCATTAAGAACATGTTCATCCAGCCCTCAGCTGAGGAACTGGAGAAGTTCCAGCCCAACTTCGTTATCTTCAACGCCAGCAAGGCTAAGGTTGAGAACTACAAGGAACTGGGTCTGAATTCAGATACATGCGTTGCTTTCAACACAAAGTCACGCCAGCAGGTTATCATCAACACCTGGTACGGTGGTGAGATGAAGAAGGGTATGTTCTCAATGCAGAACTACTATCTGCCTCTGCAGGGTATCGCTTCAATGCACTGCTCAGCCAACACCGATATGCAGGGTAAGAACACCGCTATATTCTTTGGTCTGTCAGGTACAGGTAAGACCACCCTTTCAACCGATCCTAAGCGTCTGCTCATCGGTGATGACGAGCACGGATGGGACGATGAGGGCGTATTCAACCTGGAGGGCGGCTGCTACGCCAAGGTTATCAACCTTGACAAGGATTCAGAGCCCGATATCTACAACGCTATCCGTCGCAACGCACTCCTTGAGAACGTAACTGTTGACAAGGACGGCAAGATTGACTTTGCTGACAAGAGCGTAACCGAGAATACCCGTGTATCATATCCTATCGACCACATTGAGAAGATTGCCCAGAAGGTAAACGGCAAGAGTGCAGGTCCTGACGCAAAGAACGTTATCTTCCTGTCAGCCGATGCATTCGGCGTACTGCCTCCTGTATCAATCCTGACTCCCGAGCAGACCAAGTACTACTTCCTGTCAGGTTTCACAGCTAAGCTGGC
>CACWIN010000065.1 GCA_902760965.1 uncultured Bacteroidales bacterium
TGGGCCGCCAATCTCAACCTCAGTGCCCTCAACGGCAGGACCGCCGTCAATAGGATCACCGTAAGCGTTAAAGAATCGGCCGGAAAGACTCTCGCTAACCTTAAGTGTAGGAGCCTTGCCCATAAACACAACCTCAGCGTTTGTAGGGATACCGCCGGTACCCTGGAAAACCTGCAGGGTAACGTCGTCGCCCACAATCTTAACCACCTGAGCCAAACGGCCGTCAATGATGGCCAGCTCATCATAACCCACACCCTGCGCCTTAAGCGAGCAGGTAGCCTTTGTAATCTGGCTGATCTTGGTGTAAATCTTTTGGAATGCCTTTGTTGTCATAGCTATAGCGGGTTAAGCGGTTTTACGTTCAGCAAGAAGAGCCTTGAGCTCCTTCTCGTATTCAAAGTACTTTTCAGACTGGTAGTTCATCTGCTTGCACAGGTTAATCACCTTCTTAAAGTAATCAATAACCTCAAGGAAAGTGTCAAACTTGAACTCCGTGTGGCAAATGTCAATCACGCGGTCCACGATCGTCTCCTGACGCTCCATCGGGGTCACGGCATCTATCTCATCGAACGCATCCTGCTGCAGCACGATAAAGTCTATCAGCTCTGACTTCCAGAACGTTACGTGATAGTCAACAGGAACGCCGTCATCACCCAGAATGTTAATCTGCTCAGCAATCTCCTTACCGCGCAGCAAGCGGGTCTTTAGCTCATTCACCTTACTGGTCCACTGGTCGTTAATGCGGTCAGTGATATATTTCTCAAATTCCGGATAATCCAGATACTTTGAATAGGAATCTATGGGGTTGATGGCCGGATAACGCTTACGGTCGGCACGCTCCTGCTCAAGGGCATAAAAGCAACGGGCCACCTTCTTGGTATTCTCGGTCACAGGCTCCTTAAGGTTACCGCCGGCAGGCGATACAGTACCTATAAAAGTAATTGAACCCGGCTGGCCGTTGTTCAGATAAACGTAACCTGCACGGCCATAGAAGTTTGCAATGATCGATGAAATATCCATCGGGAAAGCATCCGGACCAGGCAGCTCCTCCATACGGTTTGACATCTCACGCAGAGCCTGTGCCCAACGTGAAGTGGAGTCGGCCATAAGCAGAACGCGCAGACCCATGCTACGGTAATACTCCGATATAGCCATAGCCGTATATACCGATGCCTCACGCGCAGCAACCGGCATATTTGATGTATTTGCAATAATAATTGTACGCTCCATCAGCTTGCGGCCTGTGTGCGGGTCATCCAATTCCGGGAACTCGGTAAAGATCTCCACAACCTCATTGGCACGCTCACCGCAGGCAGCAATTACCACGATATCGGCCTCGGCCTGCTTTGAGATTGCGTGCTGCAGCACAGTCTTACCTGTACCGAACGGGCCGGGAATGAATCCTGTACCGCCCTCAACAATGGGGTTCAGGGTATCTATAGAACGGACACCGGTCTCCAGAAGCTTGAATGGACGCGGTTTCTCGCGATAGTTGGTCATAGCCACCTTCACGGGCCATTTCTGGATCATGTTCACGCTTACGGTATCGCCCTTAGCGTTCTCCAGCACCGCAATCTCATCAATAATGCGGTACTCGCCCTCGGCCGCAATCTTCTTTACGGTGTACTCACCCTCAAGCTGGAACGGAGCCATAATCTTGAGCGGCTGGAAATTCTCCTCAACCTTACCCAGCCAGTCCGATGCCTGCACCTTATCGCCCACCTTCACGATAGGCTCAAACTTCCACAGGCGGTCATTATCCAGCGGATAAGTGTACTCACCGCGCTTAAGGAACACTCCGGTCATCTTGTCCAGGTCATTCTGAAGACCGTCAAAGTTGTGCGACAGCATGCCGGGGCCCAATGTAACCTCAAGCATGTGCCCGGTAAACTCGGCGGGCGAACCAACCTTAAGGCCACGGGTGCTCTCAAATACCTGGACGAACACATTCTCGCCCTGCACCTTTATGACCTCCGACATCAGCTTGTCGCCGCCTGTCTCGATATAGCAGATCTCATTCTGCGCAACAGGGCCGTCAACCTTCAGTGTGACCATGTTGGCAATGACACCTCGTACTATTCCCTTCGTTGCCATATTTTATTTTTTAATTTTCAATTCTCAATTTTCAATTCTCAATTTACCTGAACTCGGCAGGCACTTCGGTCTGATCCTTAAGTGTGCCGATGAGCTCGCGGAACAGTTGCTGACCCTTTTCGCGATCCAGACTGGTCCACCGCTCTACCATACCCAGGCGCACCATATATGAAAACAGGCGCTCCACAGTAAAATAGTTAAAGAACGTATTGTCCTCAAGCCAACGCCAGCGCAGCATGTCAAACTTGCGTTCACGCTGAGCCAGGTCATCCTCCTCAAGCAGACGAACCACATCGTCAAAATAGTCCAGCTCCTGACTAAGACCCCAATCGCGGGCGCCGCTGGTACGCAGAGCATGCGCAGTCTCATTCTGGCCCACAATCACCTTTTGCATGTCAAGTCCGTATTTGCGGGCGGTAATGGCGGTCTGGATATTGTTCACATCCAGATTAAAGCTGTACCAACTGCTCACAAACTTGTTGTCGGTCTGCATTGCGTAATCATAGAACAGGCTCCACAGGCGGTCTTCGGGGAGTAATGCATATTCACGCCAGGTTTCATCCTGATACTCCTGTACAAACCTATACATAAACTGCGGAATACCCTCGGGGCACTTGTCCTGCTGCTTAACGCTGACAATCAGCTCCTCCAACTGCTCCGCACTGAACAACCCCTTATAATCCTGCGCAGAATCCGCAGTAACAGCCGATAAAAGGTTGCGGCAGTCGTTTTCAAGCAGGAGCAGGTCCATAAGCTTGCGGTCAGCCGCGCTCAGCGAGTCAAAGACTTCGGCGCGAAACTGATCAACCGACAGAGCCGCCTTGCTGTCATCAAGGCTAATGTCGGCCAAGCCCGATATAAGATAGTAGTAAGAGCCCATCAGAAGAGTGTCTCAACCAACTGCGGACGCAGGATTGACTTGAACCAGTTTTCAAACTCCTGGGTGCCAAAGTTGACCTTGTAAGAGCCGTCGGCCGGCTGAATGGAGAACTCAGCCTCACGGCCGTTCACCTGGGTAATCTTAACACCACCGTCAAGCAACTGCTTAGCCTTGGCAGCAAAATACTGCTTAAGCTGGTCGGCATCCTTTGCCTTGATCTCAATGCTTTGGTTTTTACCCCACTCCTGGGCAATAGTAAGAATAAACTCGTTAAATGCTTTCTGATCGGCCGTAAACCCTTTGACCGATTCGGTCACGATTTTGTCGGTAACTACAGTGGCAATCTCACTCTTAAGAGCCTCTACAGCCTGCTGGGCATAAAGCTTAAGTTCCTTACGAACGTTTTCTGCGTTATCGGCACTCTCTTTCTTGGCAGCAGCCAGAACGGCATCGGCCTCCTTGCGGGCATCGGCTACAAGCTTCTCAGCCTGAGCGCGGGCATCTGCCAGAATCTGATCGGCCTGGGCCTGACCTTTTGCTACACCTTCATTATAGATAATGTCGGTTAGTTCCTGGATTTTGGTATTCATAGGTTAATAATGATAATTCTGCTTTTTTGCACGGGTTTACCGTACAGATTCGCAAATTTAATCAATTCCCACAAACACCCTCATCTATTAACATTATTTTTAAAGTCGCTCAGCTCAAAAAAAGTGCGGCTATACTCTGCGAGAGGCACGCCAAACCGTAGGAGTAACCCCCTCCATCTCGCGGAACTTGCGGATAAACTGGTTTGCCCCATAAAAACCGCAACGTCCCGATATACTTACCATTGACGAATTAGGCTCACTCATCAAAAGCTTCTTGGCGTGCTCAATCCTAAGCGTGTTAAGATATTCACGGAACGAAACGCCGTACTTCATATTGACAATCCTTGAAATATAAGTGCGGTTAGTGCCAATTCGGCTGGCCATCTCCTCCATTGTCATATTGGGATCAAGGTAAGCCTGTTCCTCAATGAATACTTTATTGAATTTATTGAGCAACTTATCCAGAACATCAGGATTCTCATTAACGTCTGCAACAGACACATCTAAATCAGGAGACTCCGAAACAGCAACTTCATCAGCCTGACCAGCATCATCGGCCTTGCCGGCATCCTGCATAGCATCCAGCTGAGAGCGCTCAAAAGCAGCCCGTTTCTTCTTAATAATAAGCACCGGCACAAGCGCCAGAACTATCAAAACGACTAAAGGAATAAGGATGGATTTCATAGCCCTTTCTACAATTTTATATTCAACACGACAAAAGTAATGATAAAATCAATACGTTACGTAAAAGAAACAAGATAATTTTAAAAAATTCAAATCCAACATATAATAGTTAAATAAAACATCTTTTACGTTATGAATAAATTTTGCCTCATTTGACTATTAAAATAGTGAAAATTTGTAAATATGGGAATAAAAACATTCAAAAATGCCAATGCAAATCAACGCGCGCGTATTATATTTGCAATATAAAATAAAAGAAGAACAAAAGGACGTCCATTTTACTAGAGATCTCAAATGTTTAAAAACGCTAAATTCTCAAGGACTATTGCCAAGATGCAGGTTTCCCTGTGTCTGCTTGTTTGCGTCTTTGCGAATTCAGCATGCCAATTCAAAGATCTATACCTGAGAGTCGATGATGTCAGCATTTCAATAGCTGTTTATGACGTACGCCTTGACCTGCTTTGGGGTGTGGGCTGGAAAACAGAGTGGCTTTACTCATGGGATGAGTCCCTGGCCGATTTCGGACCACTTGGCTACACCAAGCCGGACTACGTAAAGGGAACCATATACAGCGTTGATCCCCAAACCTCTCAAAGGATCAGTTCATTCAACAAGATTTTCAACGCAGACGGCGGCCGCGTATCACTAACTACCGGAGCTACATATGACATGCTGTTCTACAATTTCGGTACGGAATGGACGTCGTTCAACCAGTCCGAGGATTACCAGACCTACACAGCCACAACACGTAGGAGCACCCAGTCATCATGGATTCGCACCAAGTCAGACAGCGAGTACAGCGACAAGCCGGCCGACTCCAAGTCATACATAGACTACAACCAGCCCGATGAACTGTTCGGAACCCTTGTCACAGGCCTGCAAATCAGCGACGATCCCGCATACTATGACAAGGAGATAGACAGCGAAGGCAACGTAACATACATTTACAAGATAGACGCCGAGTTGCGTCCCTACTCTTTCATCTACCTGTTCCAGATAGTCCTGGTCAACAATTATGACGATGAGGGAAGACGCGTAACCGGAGGTAGAGGTATAACCGTAACGGGCCTTTCACAGGGTGTTGACCTGTTTACCCGCAAGACCCTGCACAACACCGTATCACTCACATCCGATGACGTAAAGCCCCTGCAGCCCAAAAAGAACGTAAAATTAGAGGATGGTCAGGTAGCCGACAGCGCCGATGTATTTGCAGTGCGTATGCTTACATGGGGTCTGCCCGATACAGACATAGCATCACTCGTCACCAGAGCCGATTCAAAAGCCGCTATGGTCGATGAAAACTACATAGGAATAGGGCTTGCATTACGCAACGGCGGTACATTTACGGTAACCCGTGACATAACTGATGTAATGCACAACGAGAAACCAACCGGAGGTGTAATAACAATATACATTGACGCGGGACAAATCCCGGCCAGCGCATTTGAAAAGCCCAAACCGTCAGGTGGCGGAGGCTTCAACGCCAACGTAGAGGATTGGGCCGATGAGGTGAATGCTGAAGTGATTATTTAAAGGATTTTTCACACATATATAAATAAAGGTAAAAACAAAAATTAAAAATAAGTTCCAAAAAATGAGAATTATGAAAACAAGACATCTGATTATCGTTGCTGCGGCTGCCATGGTAGCGTGCACCAACCAGGAGGTATTAACCGATGCCTTGAGAGAGAGCAACTCTACACCCAGTGCCATTGGCTTCAACTCGTACTCCGAGAAATCCGGAAAGGCCGGAGTCAATGACATAAACAGTTTGGAGTTTTTCCACGATTCATTCGTGGTGTATGGAAACAAGCAATCCGTGAACAACCCTGAAAGGATTGATTCAGTCTTTGGCCGTTTGGCCACCGGTGCAGAAACACTAAACGGAACAGTATGCAAATACAAGGATCCGGATATGGACGCCAATCTTGGTGACTGGCGTTACGAATTCCCACGCTTTTGGGACAGACAAGCCAAATACTGGTTCAGAGCCTATGCCCCTGCAAGTGAAAAGAACCCCGTACGGCTCTATTTCAATGAAGAAAAAGCATTGGTAGGTGACAATGATAACAAGTTTGTTACCAAATCCCCGTACGTACTGGTAGGCACCAACATTCAGGCCACTCCAACCGAGTCAGAAAAATTAAAAGGTTTCACCACCCAGAACAACGGTGACCTGGATCTTATGGTATCAAATTCGGTTTACGAGTTAGGCAGCAATCATGACAGCTACAATAAAACAAACAGCGCAGTTCATTTTATTTTCCGTCATATCCTGTCCAAGCTCAATGTAACAATAGATAAAACCGAAGCCGTTGACAAGTCTATTGTAACCTTAAAGGAAATCAGAATTGAAGGCCTTAAGGATTGTGGCACCTATGATTCAAAGAAATACGTTAGCAATGCCGATACCGTAATTAACGGCTGGACAGCAAGCTACTCACAAGTACCGTCAACATATACAATAACATTCACCGGTTCAAAGGCCCTTAACAATGGTAATAAGCCGGTAGATGGACCTCACCAGAAAGGTACTCCCATCTACTTTATAGAGTCACTTATCATGCCTCAGCAGATAACCGCCGATGACAACGTTAAGATGTATCTCTCATACAGCATAAAGGAGAACAAGGAAGGTGCCCCCGAGCAGGCATTCAACGATCAGGAGATAGATTTCTCAGATATTACGGAATTCAACAATGAGTTCCTTGAGGGCTACAACTACACACTGCGTCTGACCATAGGTCCTGACCTTATAATGCTCACCCCTGAGATGTCATCATGGACAGACCTTGCAACAGATCAAAGAATTGGAGATTTATAAAATAGAAAAGGAAATAAATAAAAAGGAACTAAAATGGAAACTACAATTACTATACAAAACAGAGAATTATCAACAAGAGTAAAAAACAAAAAACAGATAATTATGAAAAAGTTCTATCTTCTTGCAGCCGCTGCTACAATAAGCCGACCTCGACAACGACGGTCAAGTATTAATCGGTTTCGAGACCTACCACGAGAAGTCACTGAAAGCCGCTGTAAACAACCAGTCAGATATGATTTCCGACAATGGAGGCTTTGGCGTTTATGGTTATAAGCATCGGAATGATAGAGAAGCTGAAGCAGGCATAATTAATTTGTCTGACATTGATCCTGAGAGCAACGTTAATTACGTTACACCCATTTTTGACAATGTAAAAGTATGGTATGAAGGAGCAACTGAGAAAACCCGATATTTCAAATATGCCGTACCCAAGTATTGGGATAAGGAAAAGTTCTACACATTCTTTGCTTATGCACCATATGCTGATAAAGCTGCAGCCGCAACAGATGCCGTAGTAGATGACCCAGCTACTCCAGAAGACGAATCAAAACCTGGAACTGCCGAAGTCAAAGGTATATCATTCAATCAAAGCACTGGTAAATTCACGCGTAATGACATTAAAGCGCTCCAGTCAACAAACAAAACCACTACAGTAAATGTAGGCGAGGAAAGCAGCCGGACGCAATATACAACTGCCGATGAGACTTCAGTAACAGACTATCTTATAGCTCCATACGTACCCCATCAGAAATCAGGTACAACTAATCAGATTGGTAAAGATTATGAAGGTAAAGATATCACCGTCGGTTTCACATTCAGCCATATTCTTTCCAAACTAAATGTATTTGTAAAAGCTAAGAATGAAGATAATGATCCTGATGATGAAAATAAAAACGGCCACGAATATTCTGGTGTACAGGACATAAAGGTTACAAAGCTTAACATTAAGAATCTGCCGAATGCTACCACAGAAATTGCCACCTACGCCCAGAATAAAACCAATGAAGTTGCAGGAACATGGTCTCCGTATCGCTACACTACAACTCTGAATATAATCAGTGGTACAAATGCAACATCAGCAAGCGAGCTTTATATTCTTGATGGAGGTAAAGGAGATGCGACTACAGTTACCAATGCTCCAACCACATACATTTCTCAGGAATTCCATTATTTCATAGCTCCTAACAACCCTGATGATCCAGACACAGAAAATGACTTTAATTCAGAAGAAGAAGAAGCAGCAGAGCACTACATTCTGAACATAGACTATGTAATCACCTACGTAGATGGAACAACAGAGCCATATTCACGCACAATTGATTTATCTAAGGAAAGTGCCGCATTTGCGTCTATGGCCCAGAACAATACTTATAACATTAACATAACTATTGGTCTGACTCAGATATACTTCACTGTTGAAGCTATCAACGGCTGGGCAACTGCAACGGAAACAAATATTGAGATTAAGTAATAACAGCCTTTTAACAACAACCTAAAAAACAACGATATGAAAAGGATATATTTAACGATAGCAGCCACCGCCACAATTCTGGCGGGATGCACCAATACAGACTTCCTCAGAGACACAAGCTCTGAGGATAGCCGGAAATTGATTACGTTTGATACATACAACTCAAAGGGAACCAAAGCTCCTGTGTTTGATGAGACAGACCTCACTAAGGGAAACGGTGGCTTTGGCGTATTTGCTTACAAGCACAAGGATCCAATTCTTGTCAGTGATGGCAAGATTGATTTGAGTGCCATTTACAACAAAAACACCAATCCCGTATTTGACAACACTCTTACCTGGTATAACCCTGATTATATAGCAACATCAGAGTTCTTTACAAAGTATCAATATGAGTTCCCCAGATATTGGGATAAGCAAATGGTCTATACATTCTTTGCCTATGCCCCACAAGCCCCAAAAGCCCAGGGTGACACAAAGGGTGTATCAATAGACCCCGCAACAGGTTTTATTACCCGTAATGATATTCATAAGATCCAGGCTGCAAGCAGTGCAACAGAAAAGAGTATCACAAACGGTGATGTTACAGTAGCAAAAAGAGCACAGTATGATATTGCCGATAACGCTATTAAGGATTATCTGCTTGCACCTTGTGTTCCCGGCCAATCATGGCATCATACAAACCAGACAATTGGAAAAGATGACCCTGACTATTGGAAGAACTCCGAGATTACCGTAGGTTTTATTTTCCACCACATGCTCTCTAAGCTCAATGTAAACATAAACGCACAGAACGAGGAGTATGAGGAAGATGCTCAAAGTGAAAAGAAAGGTCATGAGTACAAGGGTATTAAGAGCATTTATGTAACAAAGCTCCAGATAACCAATATGCCTGCTCTTACAGACTTGGATGACAATTACATTACATGTACTCAGAACAAGGTTAATTTTACCAACATTTATAACACTGCAAGTGAGACCCCATTGACTTTCACTCCAAGCAACTACAACAACGAGAACCTGGAGATTGTAAAAGCCAACGCCGGTGCTACAACAACCTACTCAATCAATGGAGAGGAGGCAACAGCCAACCCGCTGTACATACTTGACGGCGGCATTGACTTGGATTCAAAACCCGCAGGCGGTAAAGATGTTCAGGGTTACATTGACCAGAAGTTCCAGTACTATGTAGCTCCCAACAAGCCCACCGTTACAACCGGTAATCATCACGACCTTAATATTGATTACTACATTGAGTATCTTGACGGCAAGTCCGAACTGTTTAGCCGCACTATCCAACTGGATTCAGATACATTCAATTTTGACGAGATGCTTGCCAGCTACATTTACAACATAACCATAACCATAAGTCTGGATCAGATTTACATTACGGTTGATGATGTAGAATGGAACAGCGGTCCCAACCAACCTGCCGATGTTGTTATTGACGGAGAACAGATTTAAAGAAAACGTTTATGTTAAAAACAATCCGGCAGGGGTACCAGCCCCTTCCGGTAGGCATATGACAATAAATATAATTAAGGATAAAATATAATAAGGTGTAGAAAGCGACAATGAAAAGTCATGTAAGACATATTTACTTTTTGTTGATGGCTGGATCATTACTACTCACCGGATGCCAAAAGGACGGAGTGTTAATTGAGGTTGTCGAATCAAATATGGAGAATCCCGGCAACATGCTCATTAACTTTAGCAACGGCATGATAGACAACCCGGTAGGTACACGCAGTGTAGTTTCTATGCTGAGTGACCACAATCACTCCATGGGAGTTTGGGGCTGGCAATACACGCCTACTGTAGATACAACCCGTCTGTTCAATAACCAGATTGTTAGTTTTGATTCCAATCTGGCAATATGGACCTACAATCCCATAAAGTATTGGAACCGTGGCAGTTCCTACAAGTTCTTTGCATACTCGCCTCACAGCAGTTCGGTGCAGAACGTGTCGGTAAGGATTGATTCGGTAACACACAGAATTGGCATAGATGGGATTACCCTTACGGGATGCAACAACGTTCCTGCAAACGGCCCATATGACAATCCCGGCAACTTTAGCAATGTTTCCGATATAGATTGGCTTATAGACCGTGCCGGACAGGAATCTACAGGCATCACAAAAAGTAAGATAACCTTCATAATGCAACACATACTGTCAAAAATCAGCGTCAGGGTGTTCCGCGATGAAATGGTAGCCGACGACCAGGTTGTACCGATTGTGGTTGACAGCATTATGATAGGAGATTTTGTCTGCCAGGGTAACTTTAGCCAGGTTCTTACGCAGAACCCGCTGGTTGAGACCCAGACCGACATAGACAGCAAGATATCAGAGTGGACATTGGTTGACACGCTACCCCGTATTACACTGAACGGAATAGAGAATGCTTCTATTCCCAACCATTCCACCACATATCTTATGGAATCACTGCTCATACCGCAAACCGTAACTCCAGACCAGAAAATACATATCTGGTACACCGTGGGGCGCGATAATGAGTATAAAACCCAAAACTATGCGCAGACCACACTCAATACGTTGTTTGACATATTTGTGGCAGGCAACAGCTATGTAGTTAACATAGTGCTCAACAAATCGGCAGATATGATACGGTTTGACAGCGGAGTGAGCGATTGGGATAGTAAAGCTGCGTACAGGATAATAGAAATATGATTATTAACTAACTATTTAATAAAAAGGAGATTTTATGAGAACATCAATCAAGACAACAGCCGCATTGCTTATGACAGCTGCAATCGTTGGATCATGCACAAATGATTCAATCATTACCGAGATTAATCAGGAAAGGACCAATATCCAGTCCGTGATTGACTTTACCAACTATGTAGGAAACACCACCACCACACGTGCCTCCAAGAAGAGCAGCAACGCCAATCAGGAAAGTTTCACCGTAGGTGAATCAATGGCAGTATGGGGTATCCAGTTCACCGGTGGCGACACCGACACTATCTTCAGGAACCAGAAGGTTGACTATCAGGGCAATAATGAGTGGTCATATGAGAACAAGAAATACTGGAACGTAGGTTCAACCTACAATTTTTACGGTGTATTCCCCTACTCCAACACCATCTTTAATGTGAGCGAAGACAATATTTACGGTTATCTGGCAAGCATAGACAGCTACACGACCTCTAAGGATGTTGACCAGCAGACAGACCTTATGATTGCCGAGAGAAAGGTTGGAGCATCACCCTTCAACGTAGTTGACATGACATTCCATCACATTCTGAGTAATGTCAACATCTATGCCAAGATAGCAGGCAACCTGGATATGAGCGGCATAGAGGATATTAACATTGAGCGTCTTGACGTAAAGGGCATTAAAAGCACAGGTTCATACGCCCAGTCAAAATATGATGAGATGGACGTTCCTGTAGGCGCATGGAGCAATCAGAGCGGATTGCTTGAGATGCCTTCCGTAAGGACCGAGATTCACAAGGAGGCCAAGGCCATAGTAAGCGACTATCTTATGATTCCGCAGCAGCTCTTTGACATGGACAACGCTGCAAACGACGCTCACATTGACGTTACCTTCAGGGTTATCTACAAGGATGGTACAACAGCCACCTATAACAAGAACAACGTAAGGTTTGCCGGCATGGTATCAAATGCCAACAACATTATCTCAACATGGCAGCCTAACTACCGCTACAACTACACCCTGGCTTTCAACCCCGGTGCATCAACCCGTATTTGGGATGCCGATGGTGATGGTAGCATTATAATTGATCCTGTTACAGGCGATACACTGACCAAGACTAACGATACTCCCACCCCAGGTACCATGAAGTATGATCCCGATGATCCAGACAACATACTGGTATTTGAGGATACCGATGGTGACGGCAAGCCCGACACATGGAACAAGTATCCTATTGCATGGGAGGATATTGACGGCGATGACATGTACGAGGCAGGTATTGACCGTGACGGTGACGGTAAGATTGACAATGTTGATGGTGACAAGAATACCAACATGAACAACGATCCCAAGTATGACCCGACCGATGGTGACAATGAGAACAACCCCGAGGGCAAGGATGCCATTCTTGTACAGTATGACAACGACGGTGACGGCATAGTTGACACCTGGATCCAGATTCAGAAAGATCCCTCCAACGGTAAGATTTATCCCGAGAGAGAGACTGTTAACGCTACTATAGAGTTCACAGCTACAGTTACTGACTGGAACGAGACCGAAGTCATTGACTATGAAATTCGTCGTGAAGGCGTAGTTGGCGAATAAACCCTAATAGGTCGGAAGGGATTGAACCCCCTTCCGATCACCAAGAAAAAGAACGGCAAAACAGACAGTTATGACAAAGAAAGATCTTGACATAAATAAAACAGGTAAGCTATTTGTCAGGCCACTCACCCAGGTAATCAGCATGGGGGTAGCCGTTATTGTCATATCTGTTTTGCCCCTTATATCATCATGCTGCCGCCAAAGCGATGAAATGAGCGGCACCGTGAATGACAACACTGTCAAGGTGAGCCTGAACTGTTCAGTAAGCACCAAGGCTGTAGTAAACAGCCGCAACGACCTTATTGCCCAAATGAGGAGTTCCAACAAGGGATTTGGAATAGTAGGTTTCAAGATGCTCACTGACATTTATAACCCCGAATCGGTAGAGACCACAAAGCTGTTTGACAACTTTGAAGTAAGGCCCGATAACGACGAAGGCTCTTCGTGGTCATACAACCCCATCCGTTATTGGGACACCAGATCAAATGCATGGTATCAGTTTGTAGGATACTGGCCAAGATTGGGCACAGAGGCAACTGTTTCAAGTCCATACGTATCAATAGACAACACCAATAAGGTTCTTACCATCCACAACATACCCAACTGGCAGCGTGTGAACCTTAACGGAGGCGGTAATGAGACAGATTACCTGACCGCTATCAGGGAGGGTAACTATAACGATTTCCGCTCAAACAACACGGTTGACCTTACCTTTGCCCACCTGCTTTCAAAATTCACAGTAAAAGCATACTATATTGGCCCCAAGGATGAAAGCGAGTATGGAGTAAGGATTACTAAGATTACGCTCAAATCACCGGACAGTGAGACTAACGTTCTGGATGGCTTGAAAAATACTGACAATTCAACGCCAGCTTCAACAGACTTCAGGCGTAGCGTGACAGACCCTCTGGCCACTCAGGTAACCACCACTCAGGATGCAAACGCCAACACTGTTGACATGGTTAACTCTTATGTGCTGTATAACGAGGAAAGCGTCAAGATCGAATACAAGGATGAACTTGCCGATGATCCTGATTTTGTTCCTACCACTGTAGCCCAATGGCTTGTAGTACCTCATGTCTGGCAGAATGTACAGTTTGAGGTTGATTTCAGGCAAAAGGATGCCGATAACCTTGTAAAGACTCAGGAATCGGCCCCCGTAACACTTGGTAAAGAGCACGACGGCTACGCCATACTTCCAGGTCACTCATATTCGGTGACTCTGTACTTTGACGTATCAAACAGCGGTCTTAAGGTTGAAACTGTCGCCGTTCAGGAATGGACGGAACATAACGTAAACAGAGAAGTGTACAACTGGTAAATACGTAGTATTTAAATTTGGAAAATTAAAAGTAATTAACTATTTTTGCAAGGATATATATGACAGTCAGGGATAACATATGCAGAGCAGCGCTCAGATACATCTGGATTTGGGCAGTATGCATTGTACCGGCGCTGGTTTCATGCACCAATGATTCAATCAGGGACTATGCAGGAACCGGTGTCACCCTTTATCCTGCCATTGCCGGCAGCGTAGAGACTGTAATAGATACCCGCGCCGCTTTCCCGGTTCAGGAAACCACAAACACTTATAATGACGAACTTATAACAGAAGGCTCTGTATTCAGGGTATATGCCGTTGAGAATTCCGGGCTTTCACAGTACAACACAGGAGGTTCTTTCAGATACAGCAACGGCTCATGGCGTTCATCGGTAACCGTTGAGAACCAGCACCAGTACAGCCTGTACGCATTCTCTCCCGTCACAATGCCGGGCGCCACAAACCAGGTGTTCAACTACGCGAGAACCAATGACGTATTTAACCTTGATGCTACAGAACTTACATTCAGTGGTCTTGACATTCTTGCCGCATCGGACCCCATGGTATGCGTAGCGGCAGCCGGCAGACCCGCAACATTGAACAACTATGGTCAGGAGATTGATGCCCAGAACAACGTGATAGATATTGTTGTGCCCACCGTGACAAAAGGCATTTTCAACATTGGCGAGGTTAATGCAAAACCAGAAGAGAACAAGTTCCATAAAGTCTGGCTGG
>CACWIN010000066.1 GCA_902760965.1 uncultured Bacteroidales bacterium
AATAATTTCAATCACAGTATTTTAAAAAACAGAATTTTTATGATGGAAAAGGAAACATCAACCAGAAGGAGTCTGCTCAGAGCACTCTATCTTCTCCCCCTAGTTTGCATTAGTCTGGCAGTTAATGCCAAACGGGAGGTTAATTACGTTTATGATTATTCAGCCCTTGAGGCTGACAGTGCCAGGACTCAGACTGCGCGTACGGTCTACAATGCGACATTGGATTATGACCAGCCGCAGAATGTAGTAGCTACCGCCAGAATGAATTATGATGACATTGAAATGGCTGTTCCCGCAAACAGCCAGCTTGACCAAAAGTCACTGGTGGAGCTCATCCCCAACATTCCGGGTGTTGAGGTCAGTGACGACGGCACCATCACCGTTAACGGCAAGACCATATCAAAGGTTTTGGTTGACGGCCAGCCGTACACTCCCCAGGAGGTTGTTGAGACCTTATCCGAGCCATCTGCAAGTACCGGTAAGAATAACAGCATCTACGATCTCCTTACCGGCAGTGACAAACTGGACATGTCCATAACAATAGAGTCAGACCCTATCACTGTAAGTTCAAGCTCACCGGACCCGTCAATTGACATCCTTAAGGCTCTTTACCAAGCCCGGATAGACGGGATGGATGAACAGACATCAAAAAAGACACAGAAGGAACTCAAACAGCTGGAGAGGAACCTGAACAAGGCCAACAACAGACTCGTAAGGATGGAAAGACGCCAGGAGAGGCAGTTAACACGTAACCTGAACCGTTTCCTCAAACAGAATCCTGATGCAATTGACAATCCGGAGCTCATCCCCCAGGAACTCATGACAAAAAAGAGCATCAACGCCAAGGTGAGCACCAAAAAGGTTGACTTGCAGGCTCTCGGCCTGCCGGACATCGACCTCGCCCAACGTGTCATGTCCGATGTGTCCGTAGACAGCCAGAACAACATGTTCATAAACGGCCACAAGGTAAGCCGCATCCTGATAAACGGAGAGGAAATCACTCCGGAGCAGTTTGAAGAACTTGCTTCATTAGTTTCACCACAAGAATAAGGACTTATTCCTTAGCCAAAGTGTCCCACACTAACCCCACCGTGAATACGTTCTCACGCGGGTTACTGTGGGACACTGCTTCATTTAACTAGGGTGTCCCACAACGAACCAACTCACAAGCCATGTGAGATAGGTTGGCGTGGGACACTTTGGCAATAATTGTTGTTTATATCTGTTTCTTGCGTTCCGCCCTATATTCGCGGATAATCTGGTTTATGCTTTCAAGAGGCATATCCGAAAGACCGTTTTGTTCGGCACAGAGCCTTATCTTTTCAATAGCCTGCCAACCTTTCTCAATAATCTGTCTCTTTTTTTCAGACACATATTCCATTGGAGGTTCACAGACAGTATTTCCTTTACTTTCAGCCAGATGGATTATCTGAAGCATTTCTGCTGGTGAAACCACATGACCATTCTTGGGAAAGTGTTTTAAGTTTCCTGTAATCAGATAAGATTCCTCTACACTCAGTGAAACCTCATAAAACACAATGTCATCGGGATCTGGAAAAGACTCAGTGGTTTCTTTGCGGTCACAAAACAGCCCCATGCTGGTTATTGTATTCATCGCATCCAAAATAGAAGTCGGATCTATTTTAAGCTTATCTCTATTCAGCACTTCCTGATATTCTTTTATAATCTCGGCATGAAGGAGAGGTATTATCGTTCCTTCCTTAACTAACTCCATAACTAAAGCTACTGACGAATCGTTTCTTCTTGTCAATAGGTATGAAACAAGGACATTAGTATCAATTACGGCGTAGAACTTCATATTATTGATTGTTATTATTGTTTTTCTGGCGACGTTCTTCTCTATACTCTCTAATTATTTCGTTGATTTCATCCAGTGTCATTTCCGATGTTCCATTTTCAGCTGCTTGCTGACGGATTTTATCCATTGCCTCCCAACCTCGACGGATTATCGCTTCGCGCTCAGACTCCACTTCAAACGGAATCCTTTGCTTCTTGATAACCGCTCTGGCAAAGACATTGAATGCCGTATTTGAACTCATGCCAAAATCCTTGCAGAGCTCGTCAAACTGTTTCTTTACATCTGAGTCCATTCGGACTGTAAAAGCTGTCTGTCCCATATCATTATAATTTGGTTACAAATATAACCAAAATACAACCAAATTGCAACCAATATTGCATTTTATATTCAAATACATAACATTGCATAGACCCAGCCGACCTGAATCTCAAGCACAAGATCAAAAAGCTACTAGAAGGAATCCAAATCAAAGAAAAAGAATAAAAACATTAAGTAAAATGAAAAAGTTCGCTCCTGTTGCGAACTTTTTTCATTTTTGCGTGTATGCATTCATGGAGCGCTTCAAAACAAACCGTTTTGTTAAATCCAAAATCGAGCAGAAATGAAGAAATACCTTATTCCGATAATTCTGACAGTCGCAATCATCGCGGCCGGCGCAGTAATACTTACACTCAAAAACAACTCCGAGAAGCCCGTACCGATAGAATCATTCATCAAGGAATCACATACATCCGATTGGTATGCCCATCAGGCCGATTTATGGGAACAGCGGATCAACAAGAAGCCCAACGATGACGACGCCTGGATCAATTGGTTCATCGCCACCAGAAATAAAATAATATTCAAGAATCAGGAGTCCAAAAAACATAGTCGTCAATGGCAAGAAGAGGATATGGATTTTACTCCATTAAAGGATATTGCCGCCCGACTTGCAAAAGAGCGCCCCAATTCATTTGCACGGTATTACATTGACTTTAGGTGCAGCTGGGAAATAAACGGATATGAATGTGAGGACAATATGGAGAAGGCCATTGCCATGCGTCCAGACAAAGCGGAGCTCTATCCCAACTATGTATCGTATCTACTTCAGAAAGACAATGACGAGTTGATGAAAAAGATTCTAAGAAAATGGTACAAATCAGAAAGGTTTCCCAACACATTCATATCATACTTCTACAATTCACTGGCCGGAATGGAACCAAACGGAATCCTGATCGTAAATGGTGATATACCCGTATATTCAACTCTTTTGGTTCAGTACGGCATGAACAAGTTTCAAGACCGCACCATGATATGCGTAAGCATGTTGTACCTACCTGAATACAGAAAGAAAATCTGCCGTCAGTTGGGAATAGACGAATTTGATGAGCCAACAGTTTATGATTCGAAAGGACTCAGAGAATGGGAACAGAACGTTTTTACAACCATTGCCCGGAAGACAGGCTGTCCGATATATTTCACTTCGATGATGGCCGAAGTTCCACAATATGACATGGATTTCAAGAGCCATCTGTATTCAGAAGGACTGGTCAACAAATACAGTCTGGTCAAATATGACAATCTCGCAGTCAAGCGAAGGAATTTTGAAGAGGTTTATAAAACTGATTATCTGTACGATAAGAAGAAAAAAGGTAAAGACACCTATGAGGCCGAAGAAGCGGTAAATCTCAACTATATACCCTGTTTCAAATCCCTGCTCACCTATTACAGGGAAACAGGAAACCAGAAACAGGAAGCCAAGCTCCGCGAACTGATGACACATATTGTAGACATCTACGTAAATATGAGCGACGACGAACGTAAATACTACTACGATGAGATTGACCGCTGAACAGTTCCGAACCCTATACCTTGAGCACGGCCCACGTGCCCAAGGTTTCTTCATGCGCATGATGGGCTACGATGTCCAGGTGGCGCGTGATATGGTCCAGGACCTGTTCACACGCATCTGGGAGCACCGCGACACCTTCAGGACCGATGCCTCATTCACCACCTGGATGTTCTCAATCGCCTACAACATGTGCAAGAACGAGTATCGGCACAGAGAGATTGTTCAGGCCTATCAGGAGCATATATTGACCACCACGACCGATATCGGGGCCGATGACGACACGCTGGAACAACAGCAGCGCCGGCAGATGCTCGCACAGGCCATCAACGCCCTGCCCGAGAGCCAGAAACCGCTTTTCCTGCTGCGTTACGACGAGGAATTGACCGTGCCTGAGATTGCACGAATAACCATGCTACCCGAGGGAACGGTAAAAACACGCCTGCTGAGTGCACTCAAGAGCGTGAAGGAATCAATGAGTAAGTATAATTTATAAATGATATGACAATGGAAAAGGATCAGCTCAAAGACCTTGAAAAAGAGAGTCAGGAACTGTTGGACCTACTCAAGGAAACCCGCGACATTGAGAACAGCACCCTAGACCTTCCACCCGTGGAGAGTATCACCACACGCCGAAAAAAACGCCACATCCTGCGTCGGGTATCCACCTGGTGGGTCGCCGCCGCGCTGCTCGCAGGAGTGATCATAGGCAACCTTTCACCCCGCGCCACAGATCTGAACCCCGGCTCCGACTACACATCAACCTATTACGCCGACACCTGCCGCAGCCTTGCCGACGGCGATGTAAACTTTTCTCTCCTTGTCACTCACCTATAAAGAGTACCATTGGGGGCAGACCCCAATTACACATTTTTTTGTATATTCGCAGTCAGTTATATCCAATAATTGACTGCGATTATTTTTTTATAAATAGCGCAAACCCACAATTATAGAATTTATATTATAGAATTTGTATAATCAAAATGGATTTGCTCCATTTACTAAAAATCTCATATTCGGCGAACCTTTTTTATGTTTGTGTGTGTTTATATATGAAGCGCTTCTTCAAAACATAAGACATTACACACATAAAAAAGAAAAAACAATGAGAAAGATACTTGTTCCAATACTCCTGATAGCGGTTTTCTCTACTGTCACGGCATGGGCACAGACAGAAAGGCCGGCATCAATCGAGGCTCTCCGTAGCGAGCATGATGCTCAATGGTACGCGCATCAGACTGCACTCTGGGAAAAAGAGGTGCAGAAGAATCCCAATGATGATGAAGCGTGGTATTATTGGTTCACCTTCACCAAATCCAAGTTCACCAATGTTGCAGGTAGAAATTTTGATATGGATGCAATGGCAAAAGAAATGGCGGCCATAGCAAACAGACTGCACAAGGAACGGCCCGACAGCTATGCACGGTATATCATTGATTTCAATTATGATCGCATGTTCAGAAACTGGCCCGATTATCTGGACGATATAGTCTTTATAAACCAAACACCTAAATTAGAAAATAAACAGGACAACATGCTGAAAGCCATAAAGATGCGTCCTGATTTTGAACCCATGTACGCGGGTTATGTAGCCTATCTGGTGCAAACAGGCAGGACAGACCTGATGGCCGACATCCTTAAACGCTGGTACAATACAGGCCGCTATTCATATACCATGCTGTCATACGCATACAACTGTATGGCAGGCATGGAGGAGAACGGAATCCTGTTTGTGAGCGGCGAGGAGGAGACTTTTGCCTGTCTTCTGGTCCAATACGGCAAAGGACTCTTTCAAGACCGTCTGATAATAAACCTCAACCTGCTGCAGGAGCCTGAGTATCTTGAGTATATATGCAATCTGCTTGGAGTTGAAGCCACACAGCCGCCTGCCGACAAGACCAACATGGACTACATGAACCCGTGGCGCGAGAACCTAATCTTCTCCATAGCCCACACATCAAAGCGTCCGGTCTATTTTACAAGCTATTACATACCAGAAATTTTCAAGAACCACCTCTATTCTGAAGGGTTGGTCACAAAATACAGCACCAGACGATATGATAACCTGGCCGTAAAGCGCAGGAACTTTGAATCGGTCTATCTCACTGACTATCTGTATGAGACATTCGTACCCGAAGCTTTTGGTGAACACGCATACGCAATCAACCTGAATTTCATTCCTTGTTTCAAATCCCTGTTGGACTTTTACAAGGCCGAAGGGATAAAAACGGAGTATGACCGCCTCCGTAACCTGATGATACGCATTACGGAAACTTGTATCAAAGTCATGGATGTTGACCCGAATGAACATGACCATATTGTGCAACTGATGGAGAGATACCTGAATGAGATTGACCGCTGACACATTCCGCTCCCTGTACCTTGAGTACGGCCCGCGTGCCCAAGGTTTCTTTATGCGAATGACAGGCTACGACATTGAACTTTCGCGTGACCTGACACAGGACCTGTTCATGCGTCTGTGGTCAATCAAGGACAGGTATGACTCCCAGCTTCCGTTTAACGCCTGGATGTTTACCGTAGCATACAACATGCTCAGGAACGAGCATCGGCGGCAGTTGACAGTTATGGAATATGTATCGAGTGTTGACAAGGAAGAGCCGGTTGAAGTGCCGGAAAGACTTGAACAGGAACAGCGCAGAAACATGATCCATACTGCTGTAGAGAGATTGCCGGAACCGCAGAAAGTGGTATTCCTGCTCAGATATGGAGAGGACCTGACTATTACTGAGATTGCTAAAGTGTGTGACATTCCTGAGGGTACGGTAAAATCAAGGATGTTCAGTGCCCTGAATGCCGTACGTAAATATTGTAAACTAAATGAAAAGTATTGATATGGACAAACTTACCGAACTTGAAAAAGAGAGCCAAGAGTTGCTTTCGGACTTCAAATCAATGATCAATGATGAGAACAACGAATGGAAACTTGCCCCATTGGATGTCACTAAGCAGGAGCAAAAACTGTTCAGGCGCAGGATACCGTCATGGGTTGCCGTAGCGGCCATGATTACGGGTATTGCCATAGGTTTTGCCATGCCTCACTATAAGATACCTGCAACGGGCAATCATACGGCATTCAATTACGCAGATACCTGTCGCAGCATTGCTCAGGATGATGTCAATATTTCACTACTTGTATCAGCTTCACAAAGATTTTAAAACATACAGAATATGAAAAAGAATAATGTTATCAACAGATCCTTTACAGGATTATTTGCTGCCATTGCAACTGCCATAGTTTTACTTTTTGCCGGCAGCGTGAACGTAAATGCACAGGACGAGCCTATGACCATGCCTGAGGTAGCACCTGAATATCCGGGCGGCACAATAGCTTTGCTCACATTCATACAAAAGCATTTAGAGTATCCCGAAGGGGCGAAAGAACAGGAAATACAAGGCCGAGTAATAGTCCAGTTTATAATTGAGAAAGACGGAACAGTATCGGACGTAAAAATCGTGAAATCTGTTGATCCGTTGGTAGATGACCAGGTTGTCCGTGCCATTTCAGCAATGCCCGCATGGAA
>CACWIN010000067.1 GCA_902760965.1 uncultured Bacteroidales bacterium
GTGGTTGAACTGGCCATGAACTGAATCATACTTCAGCATGTAAGCCAGATAATCGGGATCCAGCAGATCATTGATACCTACGACCTGAATGTCGTTACCAAAGTTCTCAACAGCAGCACGGAAAACCATGCGACCGATACGGCCAAAACCGTTAATACCAAGTTTGATCATTTTGTTTGATTTAGATTGTTTATTGTATAGAAATCCTCTTTCTCCTTAAAAACGGCGCAAAATTAAGAAATTCTTTTTACTTTCGCGCACAATTACGAAAGTATTAAGGTTAAAACAATTTAAGAATAAGAAGACAAGCAATATGAGCTTCCTGAGCAAGATTTTCGGAAAGAAAAAAGAAGAGGTGGAAAATGTCGGTGGAATGGAGGACTTTATGACCCTTATCCGCGTATATCTCCAAGCCGAGATAGCCGGAAACCTGGGTATAACCAACATAAACATGCTCCCCGACCTTGCCACATTCAAGCGCGGCCTTAAGATACAGACCCAAGGCAACAAATTAGGTATAGCCGAAAAGGCACGCTGCAAAAAGATGATGGGACAGATGTACGGGATATCGGACGGATTCTTTAAGGAAATTGACACCTGCATCCGCAAGAACTGCCGCAACATAAACATGCTGCAGCCTTTCATGTTCCAGTTCCAGGGTTTCAGTTCTGACCTTATGATGCAGGTAGGCACCATCCTCAAGTGGAAATTCCGCGTACCCTCATTCATGCGTAACGCTCTGCGTACCATGACCCAGGATGCAGTCCACAAGATCATGACCAGCAACACCTGGAAGGACGAGGCCAGCTACAAGACGGTATTCAACATACGCCAATATCAGCAGCATCTGGGATTCACCGAAAGCTGGATGAGCGAATATGCCTTTAACACACTTATCCTGGCCAAGAAGGAGCCAAGAAAGAAAGAGGATCTTGAGGCAGCCAGGGAAATGCTCAAAAACCGATAAAAAACGCGTCGGTCAATTGACGTGTAATTAATTTTTGAGTATATTTGTACATCAAATACCGGTATACTGTAATGACCCAGGACGATTCAATACTGATAGAACAGTTTGAAGGGAAAATCCGCAAATTGGCAGATCTCTACAACACTGTAAAAAGCAACAATTCCGAGCTCCTCAGCCAGATCCAGGCCAAGGACTTGGAAATTGCGCGGCTTAATCAGGAACTCGCCGGTCTTAAGGAGTCATACCAGTATCTTAAACAGTCAAAAGTACTTGAAGTTTCGGGTCACGACATTGATGACACCAAACGTAGAGTATCAGGACTGGTGCGCGAGATTGACCATTGCATCAAACTATTGAATGTATGACGGATATGGAAGAGGCAATGGATGATTTGTTTGAAATCAAACTGATGGTTGGCGGAACGTACTATCCCCTTAAAATCCAAAGAAAGGATGAAGGGATGTACCGTGAAGCAGCCAGACGTATCAACGATAAGCTCAACAGATACCGCGAACGTTATCCCCAGTTGAGCGATGAAAAATACTATGTGATGGCAGCCGTACATATTTCTATGGTTAACATCATGTGGGAAAAATTCAATGATACGACTCCGTATAAAGAAAAGATTCAGCAGTTGGACAAGGAGCTGGATTCTATCCTGAGCGTTGCTCAAGATCCCGCTACGGAGTAGGTTCCAAACAGAATCATACAAGAGGTTTACGCGCACTTTCCTGTCAGAAGGGTGGTCTCCCAATCCTTCCGCAGCAGGGCAGTGCGTTTTATATATACAACATAAAAAGGGAGGACATATATGGAATACATATTTCTAATCATTGGACTGGTTGTAGGTGCCGTTGTGGCTTACATCCTGTCGAACAGCAAATTAAATAAGAAAGTCCAGAACCGTCTGGAAGAAGCCGAGAACCAGGCAGAAGCCATTAAGCGTGACAAACTGCTTGAAGTAAAAGAAAAATTCCTGAACAAAAAGGCCGAACTTGAAAAAGAGGTCCAGCAGCGCGACCAGAAACTGCAGCAGAACGAGAACCGCCTCCGTCAAAAGGAGATGCAGCTCAACCAGCGTCAGGGTGACCTGCAGCGCAAGCATCAGGAGGCCGATGCAGTAAGAGAGAATCTGGAGGCCCAGATGGCTGTAATAGAGGACAAGAAAGAGGAGCTTGAAAAACTCCAGATGCAGGAGCGTGAAAAACTTGAGGTAATAAGCGGACTTTCGGCCGAGGAAGCCAAGAACCGCCTTGTAGAATCCCTCAAAGAGGAAGCCAAGACCGAAGCTGCATCATACATCAACGAAATCATGGACGATGCCAAGATGACCGCCAGCAAGGAGGCCAAAAAGATTGTCATCCAGACCATACAGCGCATAGGTACCGAGACCGCCATTGAGAACTCCGTTACCGTATTCCACATTGAGAATGACGAGATGAAGGGACGCATCATTGGCCGTGAAGGACGTAATATCCGCGCCATAGAGGCCGCATGCGGTGTAGAAATTGTAGTAGATGACACCCCCGAGGCTATCGTAATTTCGGCATTTGATCCTGTCCGTCGTGAGATTGCCCGTCTGGCTTTGCACCAGCTTGTAGCCGACGGCCGCATACACCCCGCCCGCATTGAGGAGGTTGTTGCCAAGGTTCAGAGACAGGTTGAAGATGAGATTATAGAAACCGGTAAGCGCACCACCATTGACCTGGGTATCCACGGCCTGCATCCGGAACTGATACGCCTTATAGGTAAGATGAAATACCGTTCATCATACGGACAGAACCTGTTGCAGCACGCACGTGAGACCGCCAATCTTTGCGCCGTAATGGCTGCAGAGCTGGGTCTCAACCCCAAAAAGGCAAAACGTGCAGGTCTGCTCCACGATATAGGTAAGGTTCCCGATGAGGAGACCGAGATGGCACATGCCGAGTACGGTATGCACCTGGCCGAAAAGTTCAAGGAAAAGCCCGATATCTGCAACGCCATAGGTGCCCACCATGAGGAGATTGAGATGACCAGCCTTATAGCACCCATCGTACAGATTTGCGATGCCATATCCGGTGCACGTCCCGGTGCCCGCCGCGAGATTGTCGAGGCATATATTAAGCGTCTTAATGACCTGGAAAAGATTGCCCTCTCCTATCCCGGCGTAACCAAGACCTACGCCATCCAGGCCGGCCGTGAACTCCGCGTGATAGTTGGAGCCGACAAGATTGACGACAAACAGACTGAGCAGCTCTCTGCCGAGATTGCCCAGAAGATCCAGAACGAGATGACCTACCCCGGTCAGGTCAAGATTACGGTAATACGCGAGACACGCGCAGTCAATTACGCACGATAAGACCAATGGTATGAACTGCAGGAGTTTACTAAAGCTGCTGCTTATAACTGTAGCAGTCATTTCCACAACAAAAATAAAAGCCGACTCGGTTTCCGGGCCGGCTTTGGTCATTAACGAAATCATGCCCGCCAATGTTGACATGTACATTGACCCGGCATTCTATTACGGCAGTTGGATTGAACTGTACAACCCCGATACAGTAGATATAAACATAAAAGGCTGGTATATCAGCAATGACTCCACTAACCTTAAGAAATGCTCTTTAGGCAAATTCCGTCCCCGCAAGATCCGTGCAAAAGGATACCTTGTACTCTGGTTCGGCCACAATGACGAGAATACCAATCAGGTGGATTTAAATCTTGAGAACAACTACGACGATCCTTATGAATATTCACAGATAATCTTGTCGGACCAGGACGGCAATATCCGTGCAATGGAGCTGTATCCGTACGTTCCGCCACGTATGTCCTGGGCCCGCGTGAATGACGGCCAGGATGAATGGTCATTTACAGGATATCCAACCCCAAGCAAGACCAACAGCACAAGCATCTTTGCCGATGAGCAGCTTATTGCTCCTGAAGTGAGCTTGGAATCCCAACTGTTCATCGACCAGTTAAGCTTTAATGTTGACATACCTCAAGGAGCTACATTGTACTACACGACCGACGGTTCATTACCTGCACCCGGCAAAAGCAAGACATATGTCAGTACCGGAGAACACACAATAAGCAAGACTACCGTTTTCCGTTTCAGGCTTTTCCATGACCAATATCTGCCCAGTCCGGTAGTGACACGCAGTTTTATCAAGACCGACAACCAGTACGGCATTCCGGTGCTATCGGTTGTAACTGACAACGACAACCTTTACAGTTCAAGTTACGGTATCTGGGTAAAGGGAGTAAACGGCAAAGCGGGTAACGGACAGTCAGATCCCTGCAACTGGAACATGGATTGGGACCGGCCTGCAAATGTTGAGATAATTGATGTCTCCAATAAGATGGTTATCAATCAGGAGGTTGACATTTGCAACTCCGGCCGATATAGCCGTGCATATGACCCCCACTCCTTCAAGATGGAGGCCAAAAAGAAATTCGGGTATGAGAATAACTTTTTTGCCTATACCGTTTTTCAGGATAAGCCATATAACAAATACAAGACACTCAAGGTTCGCAACGGAGGCAACTCATACCGTGCCCGATTTAGGGACGCCGCCGTTCAGGAAATCATCCTGCGTTCCGGACTGGATTTGGACTGCCAGTCATACCAGCCTGTCCATCACTACATTAACGGTGTTTATAAAGGCGTAATCAATATCCGCGAACCCAACAATAAGGATTATGCTTACTCCAATTTTGGTATTGATGAGGAGGATGTTGATTTCTTTAAGGTTGACCATAACAACGGCAACAGCGGTCACGGCTACGGCTACACTCAGGTAAAAGGCAGCAGCGACGCCTGGGACGAGTGGCTGGCTTTATCAAAAAACGCATCAAACCAGGATACTTATGATAAGATCTGCAAGATTGTAGATATTGAGGAGTTTGCCAACTATATGGCAATAGAGTTCCTGTTGTTCAACCAGGACTGGCCCAGAAACAACGTAAAAGCTTACCGACGCACCCAAGACGGCCGTTTCAGGTTCATAATATTTGATATGGACAATATGTTGGGCGACGGCCAGCCAAGCGGCAACCCGTTCACCACGTTTGATTCCGAAGAATACCGCACCGTAATTGTAACCCTGTTCCACAACATGCTCAAGAATCAGTCATTCAGCAAACTGTTCATTGACAGTTATTGCATAATAGCCGGTTCTGTATTCAGGATTGACAGGTGTAAGGAAATCATTAATGAACTGGGCGAAAGGGCAAAACGTGAAATGGCATTCAAGAACGAAAGCCCCGAGAGCGACATTACATTGCTTACCAACAATCTCACTCAGTCATATATCACAAAAAAAATAAGCCAACTCCAGTCATGGAGTTACATTCAGGATGCTGTGGTTTCGCCAACAAACACGATTTCCGTAAACAGTCCCGGAGCCGGGCTGATAATAAACGGCATTAAAGTACCCCAGAACTATTTTAGCGGCCAGATGTTGTCCAATATAACCATAAGTTGTACTGTTCCGCAGGGATACAGGTTCGTAGGATGGAAAGACGGAACAGGCAAGGTTGTATCAAGGAAACTGGAGTATAGCCTGGATATGTCAAAGTCAAACACATTGACAGCCTCATTCAGCAAACAACAGAGCCTTAAACCTGTCCGCATAAACGAGATAAGTGCAGCCAATGACATATTCATAAACGACTCTTTCAAAAAGCATGACTGGATAGAGCTTTTCAATGCATCCAAACAGCCCTATGATGCCAGCGGCATGTATCTTACAAACGACCTGAGCAAACCGGACAAATATATTATCCCCAACGGTACAGTCATACCGTCCAACGGATATCTGGTCATCTGGTGTGACAAGAACAACGGTGACCAGCTGCACAGCACATTCAAGCTTGATAACGACAAACCGGGATGCCTGATCCTGACATCGGCCGATGAAAGTTGGGCGGACACTCTGGCATACAGCCCTCATTCAAAATTCCAAAGCGTAGGATTATACCCTGACGGCGGTATCAGCACATACATCTTTAACCATCCTTCAATAGGCAGGAACAACTATCTTGCCTTAAGTGACACTCTCAATGAGAACACCATACCAAATATTGTAGATCCAATCAAGGCCCAATTAAAGAATGATCTGATATATAATCTGTACGGCCTGCCCGCCACCGATATAATACCAGGTCAAGTCTATATGATTGATGGCAAAAAGGTTGTATTCTTACCTTGATTCTAAGCCTTTTCTGTATTATAAGCCGCCTCAAACATTGTTCTGAGGCGGTTTTTGTCATGAATAATCTCACGAAGGCGTGCCAGTCCCTGAGCGTTATGTGATTCCGGAATCCACAGTTTAAGATAGCCGCCTACGTCATATTTCTCGGCCATATGCTGGCAGGTGCGCTGCCAATGGCCCTCCTTGTCCAGTTCCGGATAATGATTCAATCCGTACTGGACGGTCCTGAGAATAATGGATTCCGGAATGATATGCCTGTCAGCTTCGGCCACAATCCGTCCGTAAATGCTGCGCGGCTCATGGTCCGATGACGCCCTGTGATCCTCGGCCGCCTGGGCAATCAGTTCTATATCATCTCTACTGAACCATTGGTTCAATCCGGTATCGTTGCGGATTATCCGTCCCGATTCCAGATGATGGGTCTTACGGTCTACACTCAATCCGGTATCATGATAAGCTGCAGCCGTATAGATTATATCCGTCCGTACCGGATAAAACTCCGACAGCCTTAAAGCCTCCAATATAACAGACTGGACATGATCCCGCCCATGTCCGGCATCAAACCCGTCATACAAAGGGATTATTTCCCTTTCAACGTAATCTACAAGAGTATTGTCAAGCGTTTTGCACATAACAAGTTCAAAAATAGAGAAACTTTTTATAATTTCGCGGCAGGAATAGCGATTCCGTTACATATTATCGGGGCTGTTTGGCTTTGACAGCAGATAGAAATGGTATGTAAGCAGGCAGTGCTCTGTCGGTCCGCACTATAAAAAGACAGTCAACAATTATCTGGCAACACAAACTTTGCTCTTGCTGCTTGATCGAAGTACAGTAGATCTGCTTAATCACGGCACAAGGTGCTGTGACAAGACATCACCCGGAAGCTCTTGCTCCGAAGC
>CACWIN010000068.1 GCA_902760965.1 uncultured Bacteroidales bacterium
TTTTGTGGTGCCACCGGGAATCGAACCAGGGACACAAGGATTTTCAGTCCTTTGCTCTACCAACTGAGCTATGACACCAGAAACATTTGTTTCAAATGCGGGTGCAAAGATACGCACTTTTTTAACTCCGACAAGTTTTTGAGGATAAAAAAGTTCATATCATCAAAAAAAGATGTACCTTTGCGGTGCTTTTAGCAAAGGATCGGAATGTAGCGCAGTTGGTAGCGCACTACGTTCGGGACGTAGGGGTCGGGCGTTCGAGTCGCCTCATTCCGACAGAAAAAGGGGAGCCAATTGGTTCCCCTTTTTATTTATTCCTTTGCCATCTGCTTGAAGGCCTCACCAAAGATGTAGTAGCTGGTGTTACCGGCTATAGTACCTTCGTTCTGGCCCCACAGGAATGGCCAATCGTCAAAATTCTCAAAATGGTCGGGATGACGGAACAGAAGTCCCGGAGCCACGTTGCCCGGTATGAATGAGAAATCGGCACGGTTGTTGCCGTAGAACACCTGTTTGGGACGTGCGGCACCTACTGCTGCCACAAGCGAGTAGTTGTGGTATGGATGGCAACCGAACATGAATGCGGCGGCATTATATGCATATTTCTTGTCAATGATATCCGGGAAATAAAGGTTGGCAAAAGCTGCGGTGGTTCCGTAAGTTACAACAGCACCGCTGCCGGCCCAGTTACCCTCGCCAATAGGCACACCGTAAGGATTGTTGTTGCTGACCTGTTCCAGATAATTCTTATACTTTTCGGCATAGGGACGCAGACGCTCCTTGTAAGCGGCATCCATATAAGGTATGGCGTCCATCGCTGTACGAATACTTCCGTTTACGTTTCGGTCCAGAGCGGGCCAAATCTGTTCGCTGAACTGATCAATGTATGATTTCTCACCCGTTGCAATATACAGCTGCAGGTTGGTTGCCATATTACCGCCACCTCCACGGTTACCGCCAAAGTTCTGGCCGCCCTGACGGTTACGGTTATTGGCCATGCGGCTCTGCATAAGTTGAGTAGCCTCGTCCTGGAGTCGCTTGGACTGCTTGAGACAACGGGCAGCAAGGTCATCGTTGTAGCCCTTGAGTACACGGCTTGCAGCTGCGAACATAGTGGCGGCATTTATGTCATTGTTTGTATTGCGGTTGGTGAAAGCCCACATGTCATCGGGGGTACCGCTGCGCTTTCCATCGGCCGATTTCACATACTTGGGCAGGCTGGGATCATAGTGCAGGCCATCGGTAATGGCGGCGGCGTCACCCAAGTGATGGTAGTTGTCAAGCACCGAGTTGGACAATGTCTGTGACATAAAACCTATGTTCTCGGCCTGGGCCAGCAGGTTCAGCACACCATGCTCTATGTACTGCAGCAGGTCCGGTTTGCCATCGGGCCTATGAAGATCCACGTAACGCTGCTCCTCACTCACGAACGTCTCGTCACGCATGGGATGGAACAGTTCCCAGGCGGCAACCATGTTCTGTACCACACTGATGTTTGATCCGGTCTCAATGTCAAAGTCACCGGCATCAAAATATCCGCCCACGTTCAGGCCTGGAATGAGTTCGTAGGGTTTGTACTTGGTGTTGGTCTGTGCGCCCTGTGAGTGAAGGTCAAAATGGTCGCTCTGAGGAGCCTGCAGATAACCCTCCTTGAACGGCTCGCCGTGCCAGATCCTATATGCCTCGTTCACAGTCATATGGTTCATGTGAATGGGAATCCACACGTCGCTGGTGGCATCGGTTATCCAGTTATAGACCGAATTGTCAATTATAAAGTTGCCGGTCTGGTAATCACCGTACTTGATATAGTAAACGCCCGGTTCACTGACCTCACTAAAGTCAAACTTAACGTAGTTGTACTTGTAGTACTCGCCCCACACCTCAGTCTTTCCCTTATAAGCCAGCTTTTCGCAGCCGTCATCGGTTATACGGTATATTGATGCTGTAGCCAACGGTTTGTCCATCTTGTCAAGCTCTATCACGGCAACCTTGGGCTGTGAGGGTACGTATCCCACCTGTGAGAATCCTATGTTGGGCTCGCGAATCCATCCGGGAATTGCATGCGGCTCAACAATCCAGGTTACAACCTTGCCGGTCTTGCCTGCCGGCAGCACTGAACGCAGCACAAACCAGCCGTTCTGGGCAATCATTCGGCCGTCATAGAGTTCCAGCATTGCATCGTCCGATGTAATCTTAATCATGCGCTCGGGTTCATCGGGAGCAATTAGGATATTGTGGCCCGTCTCAAGGGGCAGCGGATCGACAAACTCACCTGTACCGCGGTCATCGTAAGTACGGAACCCTTTGAACTGGCGGGGCTTTTCATCGTTGGATACGGCCTGTGTCTGGCTGACTGCATAGCGTGGGAATCGGTTTGGACGGCCATCCATCAGATAGGTCTTGCCCCAGTACTGTGAGGGAAGGAACTCCAGGTTAAAACCGGCCTTGCCAGCCAGGAACTCGGGAACGGGCTTATCCAGATAAACCGCAATCTCCACAGCCTTACCTTTGGCTGTCACAACCACACGTGAATCAAAGTCATAATCGGCATAACGCATGGTTACGGAGATGGAGTTGTTGATAGAATCCACCACGCGCAAAGGTGAAGCCGGAACCAGATCCCACTGTTCAGGAGTCTTGTTCAGGCGCACCGCACCACCCTGTACCGTACGTACACCATGATGGATAATCTCAATTCCGGAATTTTTCTCATCGTTGAATCCACCCGAAAAGGTGTTACTGAACACCAGCACATTAACGCCTTGCGTCTCAAAGTACTGCTTATCGTTCAGCTTAAGGTCAGCCGCCTGTTTAGGGGCCTTGTTACAAGCGCCAAGAAACAGTGCTGCCAATACAAAAAAGGCAAATCTTGTCTTCATATAATTTGGTTAATAAGTGATTGACTCGGTTAGTGAGTGCTAATATAAGCATTTTTTAGGAACTTTGCACGCGATATGGAAAAACTGGTGATTTTTGATCTTGACGGAACGCTGCTCAACACCATTGCGGACTTGGGGAATGCAGCCAATCACACGCTGAAGGAGCTTGGTCTTCCGCAACACACACTTGATGAATACCGCCTCATGGTGGGCAACGGCATGCGCAAACTCGTCATGCGCGCCCTGCCCCATGACAAGGCATCGGACGATACTTTTGTTGACAGTACTCTGGCAAAGTTTCTGGAATACTACGCTGAACATATAGATGTTTACACTCAACCCTATCCCGGAATACCAGAACTGATTTCCGCCCTATCCACCAAAGGATTCAAACTTGCAGTAGCATCAAACAAGATACAGGCCGGAGCCGAAAGACTCATAGCAAAATTCTTTCCCGGCATACCTTTTGTTGCAGTCATGGGCAACACCCCGGACTATCCGTTAAAGCCCGATGCCGCAGTAGTTGAATATATAATGAAAAAAGCAGGCACTGACCGCGACCACACCGTAATGGTTGGCGATTCCGGTACCGACATCCAGACCGCCCAAAACGCCGGCATCCCAATCATAGCAGTAAGCTGGGGGTTCCGTCCCCGTCACGAACTCACCGCCGCCAACTACATCGCCGACACAACTGACGCATTAGGGTCGTTTCTCTTTGCGTCACTTTTGAAAAATGACGCAAAGAGAAACGACCCCAATGCGTCATAAACAGGGGCACAAAAAGAACCGTCCCCTTTGTGCCCCTTTGTGCCCCTCAGCGAAGTTTGGAGAGGAGGGATTCTAAAGATTTGGTGCGCTGGGTTTCAAATTGGGCGGCTTGCGGGGTGCCAGGATTCAGGATGCGGTGCTGCATCATGCCGCGCACCTTTTCTGCCTCAGCGAGCAATGGCCTGTCACTGTCGGCCAGAGCAAAATCCATAAAACGTTCAAAAATATAATCGGCAGCCTGGGCCGATGGATGCATCATGTCATCGGCATAAAAGCGGTAGTCACGGAGTTCGTCAAGCAAAATCTCATAGGCCGGAAAATAGTGGGCGTTGGGATAACGGTTTACCAGTTTTTCTATGCCCAGATGAAGGGTGCTTTTGCTTAATGTATTGGCGTGAAGGCCGTCGGCAAGATGGCGCACAGGGCTTACTGTAAAAATCCACTGTCTTTCAGGACGGGCGGCAACATACTGGCTCAGCGCATTATACACCTGATCGGCGCTGATCATGGTACGCTCAAAACGGTCGGCCGGCAACTTGTGACAGTTTGCCACCACATTGCCCGATTCCTTATCCGTATAAATGAATGCCGTCCCAAGAGTAACCACCACCCAACCCTCACGGTAATAAAAGGCCGATGCATCTGCAAGCACCTGATTCGCGTTGTCCAGGAACTCCTGCGCAGTGGGTCGGGCCATACTACCGTGATGATGAAAAGAGCAGAATCCACCGCTGGTTTCAATCACATCCTCGGGTATAAAACTGCACTGCTCGGCATTGATTCCATACCCCTCAAGTAACCCCAGACAGTCTGAAATGGAACAGGGATTGAAAAGGACCCCAAACGGATTCACCCACGTATCAAAATACCGTTCCGTACAGCGACGGCCTATTTCATCGGCAAAGCATGAGCCCACAAACAGGATACTGTCCTTGTAGGTCAGCCTCTTGTCAAGCGGTTTGATCTCAACGGGTGTATTCAGTTTCATTTTGTAATTCCCTTGTACTCCGCGCAAACCTGATGGTAAGATTCCAGATTGCCTATATCATACCTGCGGCCGGGCATCTCCATTGCATATACCGGGGTCTGGGTGCAGAGCCAGGCAATGTAACTGCCAGGTGCATCTGTGCCGCAACCGGCAGCTATTCCTGCAGGAACCAGACGGGCATCGGCCTTGGTGTAGAAATAGAACGGCGGGCAGCACCAGTTGGATTTGGGCTGAGCAGGCTTTTCTTCCATTCCCAGTATACGGTCATCGGGGGCCACCTCAACTATGCCGCACTTGACCAGACGTTTCATGTCCGGCTCAAAGTAACGCATTATGCACGATGTCTTGTGCTCGTGGGCATAACGCACAAACTTTTGCAGACTAAAGTCAAGGACATTGTCACCGGCTATGACCAGCATGTCGTCGTCCAGCCCCAATTTATCTATTGCGAACTGAATGTCACGGACTGCACCCAGACGGGTCTCATTCGTACTTGTCCCGTCATCAACAACGGTTATCTTTACGTTCTTGCCCGATGCCCACTCATCAAAATGATGCGCAAACTTATGGTTTGAAATAACCACGTATTCATCGACCAATCCGGCACCTTCAATATCATCAATGAGCCAGTCCAGGATGGTCTTGTCACCCACCTTAAGCAGTGGTTTAGGGAAGTTCTCGGTAAGCGGATACAACCTGGTTGCATAACCCGCAGCAAGTATCAGGCATTTCATAGTTTAAGGCCGTCGGCTGAATGGCATATCGTTGCCATGTATTTACCTTCAAGTGCCGGGAACTGCTTAAGATACTCCTTTGACACCTTCTCTATTATACTCTCCCTGTAAGCCGGATCGATAAGGGCCATACAGCAACCTTTAAAACCAGCTCCGCTGAAACGGCCCCCGTATATTCCGTCGGTACGGGTCATGATATCATAAAGTGACTTGAGTTCGGGCGAACCTGTCTCCCAGTTGTAAATTGAAGAGTTGCCTGACTGGAAACTCAGACGTCCGTACTCCTCAATGTCACCCTTGCGCCACGCCTCGGCACCTGCCATTACACGCTCCTGCTCGGTATACCAGTGTTCGGCACGCTTACGCCAGTTGTCGGGCAGGCGGTCCTTGTAGGTATCATAGACATCACGCGGCACCATACGGAAATAGGTCTCGCCAAACTTTCCGTACTCCATGCCTGCGTAAGCCATCAGGGCGTATGCGGCACTGCGGCACTCATCAACCCTCATATTGAACTTGCTTCCTGCAAGGGTACGCTCCACTCCGCTAAAGAAAATGGCAATTTCATACGGTTTCATCGTGGATTTGGTGGGAATCAGCTCATACGTATCATCCTTGGTGTCAAGATAGAGCAGATGATCCTTCTTGGAGTACATCTCACAACTCTGGTCCAACTTGCCGCTGTTTACACCCACATAATTGTTCTCCGATGCCATGGCAATGGTAATCATCTCCAACGGAGTAAGTTTTATGCTGTTCACCTTGCACAGGGCCGACAGGTACACCAGACAAACCGCGGCCGATGATGACAGACCGCCGATAGGCAGAGTACCCTCTATCACACCGCACAATCCGGTGGAAAGGGTATATCTCTGAGCAAGCGCAATGGTTACGCCGCGCAGATAATCGGCCCAGTCATTCTGCTTTCTGTTTTGGACTGTAAGCAAAATGAATGCCTCTGTCTATTGCCAGACCTGTAATACGGCCCAACTGATGATCCACATGAGCACCTATGGGGCAAATGCGGTACGGGCAGAATGCCACGTCATCGGGATCCTTGCGGTAGGTTTCCCGGAAAATCTCCTCACATTTCATACCTATTTATTTACTTTGGCTGTTACGGGACTAAAGTCCCTACTTTGGCTGTTGGCTGTTACGGGACTAAAGTCCCTACTTTAGCTGTTGGCTTTCGGGCCTGTGGCCCGCTCAAATACTATTGAGCCAATAGCTAATAGCCAATTGCCAAAGTCTATATTAAAATCCCTCCGGATTCAGGCGCTGCCAGTTCCAGCTGTCACGAACCATATCATCAAGCCCGTACTGAGCCTTCCAGCCCAGCTCACGCTCAGCCTTTGACGGGTCGCTGTAGCAGGTTGCAATATCACCCGGACGACGGGGTTTGATGCTGTACGGCACCTTGACACCGTTTACTCTCTCAAATGCCTTTACAACATCAAGGACCGAATAGCCATGACCGGTTCCCAGGTTGTAAAGTCCCAAACCGCACTTGCGCTCAATGGCCTTAAGTGCAAACACATGACCGCGTGCCAGATCCACCACATGGATATAATCACGCACGCCTGTGCCATCGGGAGTATCATAGTCATTGCCAAAAACGCCCAATTCAGCGCGCTTTCCTACTGCCACCTGAGTCACATATGGCATCAGGTTGTTAGGAATGCCGTTAGGGTTCTCACCTATAAGACCGCTCTTATGAGCACCTATCGGGTTAAAGTAACGCAGCAGAACCACGTTCCACTCCTTATCGGCAAACTGCATGTCGGTAAGCACCTGCTCCAGCATGCTCTTGGTCCAGCCGTAAGGGTTGGTGCACACGCCTTTGGGGCACTCCTCGGTAATGGGAATAATCTCAGGATTGCCGTAAACCGTAGCGCTCGATGAGAATATTATGTTCTTTACGCCATGGTCACGCATTGCCTGAACCAGCACCAGCGTTCCGCTTATGTTATTCTCGTAGTACTCAATTGGCATGGAGACCGATTCGCCCACAGCCTTTAGACCGGCAAAATGAATGCACGCGTCAAACTTGTACTGCTCCAGAACCTTGTCCAGTCCCTTGCGGTCGCGGATATCGACCTCATGGAACGGTACGCCCTGGAAAGAGTCATCAACTACACCCTCCTGCTTAAGGATTTTGGCAACCCTGCGCAGACTCTCAGGCTTTGAGTTACTCAAGTTATCAATCACTACGGCCGTATGTCCGGCCTTGTAAAGCTCAATGATGGTGTGTGAGCCTATGAATCCGGCTCCTCCTGTTACTAGTATGTTCATATTAAAACTATGTTTTACTTTGGCTGTTTCGGGACTTCGTCCCTACTTTGGCTGTTGGCTTTCGGGCCAAAGGCCCGCTCAAATCGTATTGAGCCAATAGCTAATAGCCAACAGCCAAGGTTTTTTAATCTATTTTGCTGTTCTTTTCAGCAGTCCAATCCTTACGTGACTCCAGGCCACAGGGCTTGCCGGTAAACATTGCGCCAGCCTCCTTGTCACCCTTGAGCTGCCACTGCAGCCAGGCTGTTGCTACAACCGAGAACTCTCCGCCGTGAGGCTGGCCGTATGTGCCACCGTGACCTACAGGGAAGTTTGCTGCAAATGCAGGCACGTGGTCAATCTTATGGAAATCATCCATGCCGTTCTCATATGCTATATCCTCGGAACCTCCCAGCAGATACATGACCGGGGTGTGGATTTTCTTAAGATCCTCTTTCTTAGGCATAGGCATGCCGGGAACAGCTGTTCCGGGATTGATGAATGATCCGCTGTTGCATATCATTATTGTCTTGAGACGCTCGTCGGCTGCATTTACAAGAGTCTGCAGACCACCGCAGGACATACCTGCTGCAGCAATGTTCTTTACATCAAGCTTGCCGTAATAAGGACTGTTCTTATCGGCATTCTGAGCGATGGCCCAGTCAAGGCCCTCAATCTGCTGCTCTGTCTTTGACATAGGGCCGTTGTAACGCTCACCCTCGGCCGGCCAATGACCTATTGCTACGATAAAGAAGCCGTGTGATGCTATCTCGCTCAGGAAATTCTGATGCTCCCAAGGTGAGTTTGTGCAGGCTCCGTTACCCCATACCAGTATAGGCAGCGGATTCTTCTTATCAAACTTGCTCAGGTCGGCCGGGCGGAAAATGGTGTGCGCCTCCAGGCTGGGCTCCTCTACCATGATTGCCTTGTAGGGGCCTGTTCCGCCATCCTCAACCGTGCGGTTCTTAGTAAATGTTTCTGCCACCTGGGCGTTGCCGCCCAAACCGAATGCAACTGCAAGAGTTGCCAAAACTGAAATCCTTCTCATATAGTCTATTGTTGGTTAATTATCCAAAGTGTCTTCAAAGATACTAAACTCCGGTAGGCTCCTGGGAGAGTCTGGCGGCAGCTTTCCAGGCTCATGCGGGATCAATCTACTTTGGCGTGGAAAAGCTCAATATGCGCTCCCGCAGCGCCAGCCATTTCACGCTCGATGACCTGCGCGAAATAGCCAGTCAATGTAATGCGCACGGGGTAAAGAGTTACCTGACCCTGAACACCGTGATGTACGGTGAGGACATTCCGCTGGTACATGATATAGTCGATGCAGCACTTGCGGCAGGAATATCGGCCATAATTGCGTGCGATATCGCCGTAATGACCTACTGCAACAAGGTGGGTATAGAGGTGCATCTTTCAACCCAACTCAACATAAGTAACATTGAAGCACTCAAGTTCTATGCCCAGTTTGCCGATGTGGTGGTGCTGGCACGTGAACTGAACCTGAATCAGGTGACTGAGATTCACAAGCAGATACTGGAACAGGATATCCGCGGCCCCAAGGGCGAACTGATTCGCATTGAGATGTTCTGCCACGGTGCCCTGTGCATGGCCATAAGCGGCAAGTGCTATCTGAGCCTGAACGAGATGAACGCCAGCGCCAACCGCGGAGCCTGCATGCAACTGTGCCGCCGCGGATATATAGTGAAAGACCGCGAGACCGATATAGAATTGGCTATAGAGAACCAATATATAATGTCACCCAAGGACCTCAAGACAATACGTTTTATGGACCGCATGATTGAGGCCGGCGTACAGGTGTTCAAGATTGAGGGACGTGCCCGCGGACCGGAATACGTACGCACTGTAGCCGAGTGCTACGGAGAGGCCATCCAAGCCGTTATAGACGGCCAATTCACCGATGAAAAGAAGGATTTGTGGGACAAGCGCCTGGCTACCGTATTCAACCGCGGTTTCTGGGACGGCTACTATCTGGGCCAGCGTTTAGGTGAATGGAATGAAGTGTATGGATCACAGGCCACCGAGACCAAGGTCTATGTGGGCAAGTGCACCGACTGGTTCTCCAAGATAGAGGTGGCGGAGTTCTCAATCGAGGCCGCACCCATAAGCGCCGGCGACAAACTGATGGTAACGGGCGCCACCACAGGTTGCATCACCTTCAACCTGGATGACCCCCGTGTGGATCTCAAGACCGTCGAAACCGTACCCCAAGGAGTCCGCGTATCCTTCAAGACTCCGGAGCGTGTCCGCCGAGGAGATAAACTTTTCAAAGTCGTTTCACGGCTTTGAAAAGTTTGGCTATTAGCTATTGGCTATTGGCCAGAAAGCTACGCACCGGATGGAAGCCAACAGCTAACAGCCAACGGCCAAAGTTTGAAATTAACAACAAAACCAACTAAATATGAGAAAACTACTAACCACACTATCGCTTCTGGCCGTGATTGCCGCGGTTCAGGCCCAGAACGAGTATGAGATTACAGTTGACAGTAAACAGCCCAGCGGCATCATTGATGAGATGCTCTACGGCCAGCTCTTTGAGCACATCTATTTCAGCGCCAACAACGGTGTCTGGCAGGAGTTGATCTACGGCCGCTCATTCGAGCCCGAGCAGTACCCCGGCATCCCGCCGCGCGACGGCTATTTTGACGGCTGGTACATGGACGATGACATGATACTGCACTCGCCCACACGTTACGAACAGCCGCTCAGCATCACCACCGTTGAGTCCGATGACTACGAAATCACAATGGACCTTAACTGGCGCTCTTACAAGCTGGCACGCCGTTCATGGAGCGGCGGTCTGATGGACATACGCTTTGCATTCGGTCAAAAGGCCGATGGAAGCGCAGGCCAATGCCCGTGCCGCACTGCAGCAGCAGAGCTCCACTGCCGATTTCTCAATCTGCGCCATGGAGGTGCGTGAATCACAGGGATTCGGAGGCCGTCCCGGCAGACGCATGAACACGCTGGCCGCCCTGGCATCGGCCCCAGCCAACAAGGATCAGGTCAATGAAAATCAGGACTGGCATAAGTTGCGCATAAGCCGCAAGGGTGCCAATGTTACCATGTACTTTGATGACAAGGAGGTAGTTAAGTACAGCGGCCTTGAGCAGACCGGTAAGAATGACATTGTATTCTGGGTGAACTACACCGAGGCTACATACCGCAACATAACCGTCAAGAGTGGTGACGAGACCCTGTTTGCCGGCACTCCCAAGGATGTGCAGATTCCCGAGGTGGCACCCGAGTGGACCGCGTTCGGTGAGGGCAAGTACCGTCTTATAAAGGACGATGCGGTGAACATGCGTTACTCACAGGAGATTACCGCAGGCAAGAAGGCCGAGGCCGGAATGGCACAGGGCCCTCAGAACATAATTGTACGTGAAAAGTACGTGGGCTCCATTTATGCCAAGGGCAAAGGCGAACTGATTGTTGGACTGCGTAATGAGAAAGGTGAGTTTGTGGCCCGCCAGTCACTGGGCAAGATAAACAGTAAGGAGTGGAAAAAATATGATTTCACCCTGGAACCGCAAGTTAGCGTTGACGGCGATTTTGCAATTGTTGTAAAGGACGGCACCATCCAGGTAGATATGGTTACCCTGTCAACCCAGACCGGTAAGGACCTGGGCGGTTTCCGTCCCGACATACTGCAGGCCGTCAAGGAACTGCACCCCACCTGCCTTCGCTGGCCGGGTGGCGGTTACGTTGCACAATATGACTGGCAGTGGGGCATCGGCCCTCAGGAGAACCGTGAGCGTTGGGCCCACTGGATGTGGATGGACTATGACCAGAACTGCTTTGGCACCGATGAATTCATCAGGTTCTGCCGTGAGGTCAACACCGAGCCGGTAATTGTGGTAAGCGTCAGGTTTGAGCGTCCGGCCGATGAATACGACCAGATCCTGCAGAACGCCGTAAACTGGGTGCGCTACTGCAACGCCCCCGCCACCGATGAGTGGGGTGCCAAGCGTGCCGCCAACGGACACCCCGAGCCCTACAACGTAAAATACTGGGAGATAGACAACGAGATGTGGGAGATGGGTATTGACCGATATGAGAAATGCGTGCGTGATTTCAGTACCGCCATGCGCAAGGTTGACCCTTCAATCAAGATCATTGCATGCGGAGGATTCCAGGAGGACGAGCAGTTTATAAAGCGCAGCGGCCAGTATTTTGACTACCTTAGCCTGCACCATTATGAGCAGCAGGGCGGTTATGCCACAGGCCCCGTGCGTTTAGGCCAGCAGTATGACCGCTACGCCCAGATGATTGCAGCCGGCCCCAACCCCAACATAAAACTCTTTATCTCCGAGTGGAACCTTAACAGCATAGATTGGCGCACAGGCCTCTTTGCCGGCGGATTCCTGAATATGTGCGAGGCCCGTGACGTTGTTGCAATGGGTGCAGCTGCCCTCTTTATACGCCGTACCGATGCCCCCGACTGGAACAACGCCTTCATAAACTTTGACTACAAGGACCTGTTCAAGGCTCCAAACTGCCAGGTAACGGAACTCTGGTACGACCATTTCAGCAAGTACCGCCTTGCATACAGCGGCGAGACCGGCAACGTGAGCATAAGCACCACAATGTCCGAGAACGGAGCCGATGTAATCGTCAAGGTTGTCAATCCAACCGACCAACCCGCAACGCTACGCATTAAAGGTGATTGGACCGGCATATCAGGCACGGAGTTTGAGTACTATGCCCCCGGCTCCCTGACCGTAGCCAACAGCATGGAGAACAAGAATGCCGTTGCCCTTCAGAAAGCATCGGGCAAAGTTCAAGACAATGACGTAATTCTGGAGATACCCGCTCTCTCAGCCGGAGTTCTCACAATAACAAAGCAATTCCAGTAAAAATCCATTACAATATACTTAACATGAGAAAAATCAAAACAATAGTCCTTTTCTTCACCTTTTTTGCGGCAGTTTCATGTCAAAAGGATCCAATAACCTCAGAGCCTTCGGCTACTGATCCGCTTCCGTTTCCGATAGATGTAAACAAAGACCTTTCAACCTCTCCCGGCGATGATTTCTGGCAGTATTGCAACGGTGGATGGTATGAGCAGGCTTCTACACCGTCAACTGGTGCCATAGGAGGAATGTATGACCAGTCTATCACCATTGACAAAATGGTTCAGACAGTCACCAATGAAGATCCTTCACTGAAGCGATTCTTTCAGTTGAGCGATGAATTGTATGCCCACTCCGATGATGCGACAGATTATCTGAACGCGCTTAAGGCAAAATATTCCAAGCCAGCAACAAAGGAGGACTGCCTGCGTTTGTTCGGACGGATGATTATGGACGGTATATCTCCTGTCGCCTTAACGCTGCTCAATGATTTCAAGGACGGCCAGATGATAGGCCTGCTGACAGTTCCTAACGATGCTAAATACAAATACACCTTTAACCAAATGCCCGAAACTGTCAAAGGCAATCTGAGGCTCATCGTTGAAGGGATGGGGATGAATCCTGAAGACCTTTATTACAACGACAAGACGATAACTGTCATGGACATCGTTACAAGGTTGCCGCTAGATGAATTATACTCTCCAGTGGAAGGTTTCTGGTCAAAATTATATCCCTACGTTAGCCAAGATCTGAATGCCAGTCTGGACGATAAAGCTCTATCGCCGGATCAGGTAAGGAACAAAGCGCGTGCCGAGCTGAATTATTTAATATCAAACAGACTGGCTGTCAAATATATAACGCCAGACCTGAAAAATCATTTCCGTGATCTCATGGAACGGCTACGTGATGCTTACCGCGAGCGCATAAATAATCTGGAATGGATGAGTGAGACCACCCGGAAAAACGCCTTGAACAAACTGGAGAAAATGACGTTCTATGTGGGTTCCCCTGATGACTGGTATCAGGACTGCCTGCCCGACCTGAGCCAATGCTGTTCCCTTTTGGAAGCCGTGCATAAACTGATGGCCGCCAAAGCTTTGCTCTACAAGCATCTGATTGGCACAAACGACTATTTCAGCTACATCATTACAGAAAGCAGCAGCAAGGTAACAGGCGAATTATTGTTGAATGACCTCACGATGATAAATTCATTCTATCTTCAGGAAAACAACGCAATTGTCATTATGCCTGCACTGATGGTTCCGCCAGTCATAAGAACAGATTATTCCGAGGCCTATCAATACGGGACAATAGTTCTGATAGCGCATGAAATAACCCACGCTTTTGACTCTAATGGTTCCCGATTCGATGCTCTAGGCCACATAAATAACTGGTGGACAGTAGCTGATAAAATGACTTTTGAAGATGAACAGGAAAAACTCATTCAGTGCTACAACAGTCTGGAATATGATCCTGTCGGTCATCCCGGGGAGTACACTGACGGAGAGTTTACCCTGGCTGAGAACATTGCTGATCTTGGCGGTTTCCTCATTGCACGCGATGCTTATATCAAGCGTCTTCAAGAGCAGGGTTTTTCCGGAGAGAATTACAATGCTCAGTTAAGGAAATTCCATGAAGCCTTTGCCAGCACATTTTGCATGAAGTACAGCCAGGAGAAACTTACCTCCATTATCGAGATGGATAATCACTCCCACTGCCGACTGCGCGTAAACGGCGTAGTAATGAACACGGATCTGTGGTATGAACTGTACAATGTGAACCGGAACAATACTCTTTTTCTGCCTCAAGAACGCAGAGCACATATTTGGTAGCAGGAATCAGGTTAACGACACGCCCCAACGCTCCGAGATGCGGTCCATGATGCTGAACAGGTCCGATACCGTTTCAGCGCGGAGCATCTCGATGCGGGTGTGACGGAAATCCTCCAGACCCTTGAACAGCGGGCTGGCGGCCAAGTGACGGCGTATGTGAACTATGCCGCGGCGCTCGTCCAGACGGGCAATGCTGTCCAGGGTCTCCTGCTTTAGCACATCCATCTTCCACTGGAATCCCGGATCCTGCCACAACTCACCGGTCTCCAGATAATGCTTGACCTCCTTAAAAATCCAAGGCCTTCCAAAACTACCCCGGCCAATCATGATGGCATCCACCCCGTATCGGTCAAAACACTCCTTGGCACGCTCGGGTGTGGTTATATCACCGTTGCCGATAATAGGAATCTTCATGCGCGGATTCTCCTTGACTTTGCCTATTAATGTCCAGTCCGCCTGCCCTGTGTACATCTGGGCGCGGGTACGTCCGTGTATGGTAAGAGCCTGGATGCCGCAATCCTGCAACTGCTCGGCCAATTCAACTATGATTTTACTCTCATCATTCCAGCCTAAGCGGGTCTTTACCGTAACAGGAATCTTGACCGCATCAACCACTGCACGCGTTATCTCAAGCATTTTGGGAATGTTCTGAAGCATACCTGCACCGCCGCCCTTGCCTGCCACCTTCTTTACCGGGCAGCCAAAGTTAAGGTCCAGCACATCGGGCCCGGCAGCCTCAACCATCTTGGCGGCACCCACCATGGCATCGGTCTCCTTGCCGTAAATCTGGATGGCCACAGGGCGCTCCTCGTCACAGATGGTAAGTTTCTGCATGGAGCGGTTCACCTCACGTATCAGGGCATCGCTCGATACGAACTCGGTATAGACCATATCGGCCCCGAACCGCTTGCAAAGCAGGCGGAATGCAGGGTCCGTGACATCCTCCATAGGAGCCAGAAACACCGGTCTCTCCCCAAAATCAATCTCTCCTATCTTCATACAACCCGCTAAAGTACAAAAAAGTCCGTACCCCACAAAAGAGCACGGACTCTAAGCCAAGACACAATAGTATCGTTTCCCTGTGTCAGGTTGATTCAGAAATTATACATTACCGATAACAGCGAACGCAGGTTATTCACGTTGTGAGTATTGGTGACGGTACCCTTGGCCTCAATGTCACCGTAGGCAACCGATGTAAACTCAAACTCACAGCCCAGAACCATATTACCTACAGTGTACATGATATTGGGTGAAACTCTCCACATGCTGTCAATACTACCGCCGCCAACTGCGTATATCTCATTGATATCCAGATTCTTGCTTGCGCCGAAATTCTTCATGTAACCGCCAAACAATCCACCTTTAAGTTTGCCGCCATACTGTACCTGTGCCCATGAGGAAAGAGCGGCAAGAGGTGCATACTCCCTGTCGTCTCCAGCCACTTTTCCAAAACCTGAACAGATGCCAAGATGTGACATATTCTCACCATACAGGGCCTTTGCCTTTACTGAGAGCTTGTCTTTGGCATACTGAGCCTGGAACATTCCGGTAAAACCTGTAAGGTGATATTTCTTGTTATTGTCGGCAGCGTCTATAAAAGGAACGATATCCTGATATTCCAAGCCAGCACCCAGTTTAAGGTCGCCCAGATAAAAATCCATACCGGCGTAAACCATAGGTTGCATAGAATTACGGTTATATTCATTTGTCTTACCGACAGGACCTGTCGATGTATTCATTGCCTGAAAAATTGCGGCAACAGTAAGTTTAACCTTCTGGTTTTTGTCTAAGAAACCGTCACCACGAAACTGCGGGCTACGGTTCAGGGGATTGAAAGGTGAACCCAAGGCAATTCCTACGGTCGATGGATACAGGTCATTCATAGGATGCCAGGTCTGACCAAGTAACAGTGTACCGTCTTTTTCCCAATCAAGAGCAATAAAGGCATGACGGTAAAGAATATGATTCTCGGTCTGGGAATGACCTGAGAACTCTATCTCTGCCTTTGCACGGCTTGAAGCACCAAAAATCTCAGGACCATGCAGGTTAAAACCAATACGTGCCATTGTGCCGAACTCTGATCCATAAGACTTTTCATTAAGGTCATGGCCATCCTTGTCAAGATTTCTGTCTGTGGGATACAGATAAAGGAAACCCTCGGCGACCGATGCACTCTCATGCGTATTGAAAAAAGACTGTGCTGCAACAAAACCGAACCAGTCAATTGACACTTGTTTCTGAGCGCTTGCGCCCATTGGCAGCAGGCCAAAAGCCAAGGCCTGCAGAACTACATTTTTGATTTTCATATTATGTTATTAAAGAGTTATACTTTAGCTGTTACGGGACCAAGGTCCCTACTTTGGCTTTTAGCTTTCGAGCCAACAGCTAATAGCCAAAGTTATTGTCAAAACTTAATATCATAAACCTTACCGGGCTTGGTATCAAGGCTCTGATCCTTGCCGTTCCATGCAATGTCAAGCTTACCGCCCACGGTAGAGCGAACCTTTACGGTTGCAGGCTTACCGTCCTTCCAGGTAAGTTCCTCCAGTACGAATCCTCCGCGGCAGCATAGACCCTTGACTGATCCGTCCTTCCATACATCGGGCAGAGCGGGCAGCAGGACTACCTTACCGGTGTGGCTCTGAACCAGCATCTCGGCTATACCGGCG
>CACWIN010000069.1 GCA_902760965.1 uncultured Bacteroidales bacterium
TTTCTGGTTTAGTTATTCAAATAACAGCAGTTTCGGCAGCTTAAGCAATCTGCTGTTCGGATCGTCTTTCAGGGATATTCCGACCAACATAACAGGCGGCAGAGGATATTGGTTCGGCTACAACTCATTTGTCCGTACCTTCCATGTCAGACCCGGAACCTTTCCCGGCAATCGCTAAACCGACTCAAAGAGAAACGACTCCAATGCGGCGGTTGAGTCAGCGATGTAGTCGGCCGATGTCAGTTCATGACGCGGACGGAAGCCCCAGCTCACTGCGATTATGGGGATGCCGGCGTTGCGGGCGGTCTGGATATCGGTGCCCGAATCTCCTACCATTACGGTGTGGGCGCGGTCAGTGCCGGCTTTCTGCATTATGTATTCCACTACTGCGGCATCGGGTTTGAGCGGGTAGAGCGGGCTGTTGCCCATCACGGAAACAAACGGTATGCCCGGAAAGAACTTCTCTATCAGTTTCTCTGCTCCTGCCTGTATCTTGTTCGATGCCACCGCAAGCTGGTATCCGGCGGTGGATAGGGCGTTTATCAGTTCAGGGATTCCAGGATAGGGCTTGGTATGGACGTCTATATGATCAGCGTAATACTCCAAGAATTCAGCAAGCATGCTGTCCACAAAAGAATCATTGTCCGCAAGTTCTTGGGGCAGAGCGCGAATAACCAGTTTACGCATTCCGTTGCCAACCATCAGCGTATATTCATCGATGGTATGCTGCGGCAGCTCATGCGTGCCAAGTGTATGGTTCACTCCTTCTGCCAGATCTGCTATTGTGTTGAGCAGCGTTCCGTCCAGGTCAAAAATCACCAGTTTGTTCATATCGGCCGCGAAATTATATAAAATTGAGAATTGAGAATTGAAAATTGAGATGGATTGTATATATTTACGGACACTAACCTGGTCAATTACTGTTAACCTTAAATATGTTATGAAAAGAACTATTGTCCTTATGGGACTTGCTGCATTTTTGATTGCAGCGTGTGACAAGGCACCCAAGGAGGCTCCTGACCTTAAACTCAATGACAAGGAGTATTTTGAGACGCAGGGCGTGAACGTCCTGGTGTTCAGCAACACATTCTCGGGCGGATTCAACGATGAGAAGAACTCCGGAATAGAGATCATCCATCACGGCGTGCGTACCGTGCAGGGTGGTGCCGTACGTCTTAACAAGACACCCGAGCAGTGGGACCTGGTGCCCGCCTCGCCCCGTCGCGTTGTGGACTCGGTCAACCAGTCCATCGAGGTGGCCATGCGTTATGCCGATTATGATTTTGACTCCCGAGTGGTGGTGACAGCCAAGGGTAAGGCCGTGGAGATTGCGGTCTATCTGGACAAGCCCGTGCCCGAGTTCCTGGCCGGAAAAGCCGGATTCAACCTGGAGTTCCTGCCTTCACAGTACTGGGGCAAGACCTACATCATGGACGGCCGTCCCAACAGGTTCCCGCGTTACGCAGTGAGCCAGACCCAGGCCGTATCCAACGATGAAAAGCCGCGCCAGTTCAAGGGATTCCGTACCTACGATGACCGCGGAACAGGCGAGTTTGTTGACCCAATGCCTCTTGAAACCGGTCACAACATACTGATTGCTCCCGATGCCCCCGAGCGCATGATAAAAATTACGTCCGATGATGCCACACTGGAACTCTACGATGGCCGTATGATTGCCCAGAACGGCTGGTTCGTGCTCCGATCGGTTCTGCCCGCAGGCAAGACCGGCAAGGTGGTTACCTGGATTGTTGAGCCGCACGCCATACCAGGCTGGATCCGTGAGCCCAACATAGGATTCTCACAGGTGGGATACGTGCCTTCACAGCCCAAGACCGCAGTCATAGAGATAGACAAGATGGACAAGCCTCTGCCCACCGCCGAGATTTACAGAATCATGGATGACGGCTCTGAGAAGCTGGCCTACAAGGGCAAGACTGATGTTTGGGGCATCTACTACAAGTACAACTACGTAAAGTTTGACTTCAGCGATGTCCGCGATCCGGGCGTATATTATATTAAATACGGTGATTACAAGACCGGTAACTTTATAATTGACAATTCGGTCTATAACTGGATTACCGATGCCACCAGCGATGTATGGATTCCCATCCACATGAACCACATGACCGTGAACGAGGGCTACCGCATCTGGCACGGCGAGCCGTTCAAGGAGGGTTATCTGCAGGCTCCGCAGAGTGACCACTTTGACCTGCACTCACAGGGCGCACAGACCAATACCAAGTACAAGCCTTATGAGCTTATCCCGGGCCTTAACGTGGGCGGTTACTTTGATGCCGGTGACTTTGACATAGAGACCGGATCAAACATCAGCGTGGTTCAGAATATGGTGGCCGCCTGGGAACTGTTCCACCCCATGCGTGACGAGACATTCGTGAGCGAGGAGCAGCGTTACGTAGACCTGCACCGTCCCGACGGCAAACCCGACCTGCTGCAGTACATCGAGCATGGTGTGCTTAACCTGCTGGCCCAGGCCGAGAACATAGGATTCATGTCATCGACCCTGTCCAACTCAGTTCTGGACAATTACCACCATCTGGGCGATGCAGCCGCTATCACCGACGGTCTGCACTATGATCCCAGCCTGCCCAAGTATGTGAAATCGGCCGATGGCAAGCGCAGCGGAACCCCCGATGACATGTGGGCTTTCACCAACCGCAATCCCAATAGCGATATCAACGCAGCCAATATGTTCGCAGCAGCCAGCCGCGTGCTCAAGGGCTATAACGATGACCTGTCGGCCCGCTGCCTCAAGCAGTCCAAGCGTCTGCAGGCCGAGGCTACCCAGATCCAGCAGAGCCGCATGGCTAATAACCGTAACCGCCAGGGCGGCCAGGGCTTTGGTGGTCAGAATTTTGGTGGCGGCAACCGTGGAGGCGGCGGAAATATGGCTACCAACCTTCAGCTTTATATAGCAACCGGCGAGAAATCATACATTGAGCAGTTTGAGCAGCAGATATGGCAGGCTCTGGACCGTAACGTGAACAACACCATCCGTACGGCAATGGATGCCATACCTTATATGGATGCAGCCTATAAGGAGCGTCTGCGTCCGTATGCCGAAAAGTATAAGGATTATCTGGAGCAGGTATCTAATAACAATCCTTACGGTGTACCTATCGGCGAAGGTAACTGGGCCGGTAGTGGCGCCGTGGTCACTTACGGTACCACCGCAGCGTTTGCCAACCTCTACTTCCCGGATATCATCGATAAGAAATACGCCTATAACGCCGCCGCATTCATGTTTGGCTGCCATCCGTACCACAACTACTCATTGGTAGCTGCAGTGGGTGCCGCACGTCCCAAGCAGGTGTTCTACGGCAACAACCGCGCCGATTTCTCGTTCATACCCGGTAACGTGGCTCCCGGCCTGCTGTTCCGCAAGCCCGACCATTTTGAGAACTACGATGACTGGCCATTCCTGTGGGGTCAGAACGAAGGCACCATTGCCGGCAACACCAGCTACTACATCTTTGGTGAAGCCTTCAAGCAGATGGCTTCAAAATAAGTCAGATGACACCACAAAAAAAAGAGGCGCTTATGCGTCTCTTCTTTTTCTGTGGTGTCACCGGGAATCGAACCAGGGACACAAGGATTTTCAGTCCTTTGCTCTACCAACTGAGCTATGACACCAAGAACATTTGTCTCAAATGCGGGTGCAAAGATACGCACTTTTTTAACTCCGGCAAGTTTTTGAGGGCAAAAAAGTGCATATCATCAAAAAAAGGTGTACCTTTGCACCGCAATTATGCAAGGATCGGAATGTAGCGCAGTTGGTAGCGCACTACGTTCGGGACGTAGGGGTCGGGCGTTCGAGTCGCCTCATTCCGACTAAAGAGCGGAAGTTGATACAATTCAGCTTCCGTTTACTTTTTTTGATAATCGAACGCCCGACCCCCTGACCTTAGGGAACGGTAACGCACGTAGAGCCATTTTTCTCCCTAAGGTGCGCCGGAAAAACGCTTGCACCTGCGTTACCCCCTGACCTTAGGGAGCCGTAGCGCACGTAGAGCCATTTTCCTCCCTAAGGTGCGCCGGAAAAATGACGCATTCTTAAACGACCCCTTTGCGTCAAACGACCCCTTTGCGTCACTTTTTGAAAAAAATGCAATATTTTTGAAAGGAATCCGGGAAAACGTTGTCTAAATGTACAAACGATGTTTTCAAAACGCAGATGAAAGACTTAGAATTACAATTCACAAAAATGGTCAGAGAGCACCGCAAGACAATATATTCGGTGTGTTATTTCTTCTCTGACAATCCGACAGTTGTCGATGACCTTTTCCAGGAGGTGTTGGTTAATCTATGGAAAGGATTTCCTGAGTTCCGTAACGAGAGCAGCCTTAAGACATGGATCTGGCGAATCAGTCTTAACACCTGCTGCTCCATTCAGAAAAGGAACAGCCGGAATGTACCAACCGTTCCGCTTGCCATCGACAGGGACCTGTTCAGCGAGCAAGACCAGGTGGGCCGACAGGTTAAGATGCTGTATGACAGGATCAACAAGCTGGAGGTTTTTGACCGGGCAATCATTCTTCTGTGGCTTGAAAGCATGAGTTATGATGAGATTGCAGCCATAGTGGGTATAAGCACCCAGGCTGTTACGAGTCGTCTGTTCCGCATCAAGGAGCAGCTCAAATCAATGTCTAACAATTAAAATGTTTGTGCTATGACTAGTGAGAATATTAAGATTGATGAGCTTGAAGAGTTCAAGAATACTATCAGACTGATGGATGAGAAACTGGATACTCAGGAGATTGTAACCCCTGACCAGATACGCGCGGCTACTATGGAGAAGGTGGGACTGCTTGAGACGGAGTTGAAACAGCTGATGATTTTGGGATGTGTTGTGGGATTCCCGCTCCTGACTCTGTTCTTTCATTTTAATGGAGGACTGTCCGTTCCGGCGTTGTGGACTGCGGGTATATCGGGCTTTGTATTTCTGATAATATCTCTATTCCTTCTGCGCAAGGTGAGCAGGAAGAGTATTGTGGAACTTGACCTGAACACACTGCTCACTAAAGAGAGGAAGTATAGAAGGACGTACCTGATAATTATGGCTGTTATAATGTTATACTGGACAATCTATGCTTACGTGTTTGTAAGTCTGACTCTTGGTATTATCTATACTATAATGGATGCTTTGCTGTTTGTGCCCCAATACTATCAGAGTTTTGTAAGAGCCTACAGGGAGGGACTGCAGGGAAAGATTGACAATAAGCCTACACTCTATTGGCGAATAGGAGAGATAGCAAGGCTTAGCATGTTTGCCCTCTGCATACTTGCACTTACGGCTTTCTTTGTCCTGAATGTCATTGCATTCTTTAAACTGAATACAGACCTGAACTTTAAGAGTATAGACTGGTGGACGGTATTATCTCCGTTGATGATATTAGGCGGAATAATAGGATTGGTTCCGTTGTTTATAGACCAACTCAGGCGCAAGACCCATAAGATCAGACCGGTTTCCATAGTATGTTTTGCAATAAGTACTGTGTTGTTTGCCGGAAGATTCATATTCAATTATATCAAGGAGGGCGATACAACCATTTTTACCAGCTTGTTTCCGCTACTCATAGCAGTCTGGATATTATATCGAGCCGTCAAGAAGTGATAATAATGAGAAATTATCTAATTTTAGGGCACAGTTTATATCAGTTCAGTTATGAGAATCAGATTGTTTTCATTCGTAGCATTGCTGGGAGCATTGTTTTTGGAGAGTTGTTATACAAGGATTGCCAATATCAGTTCACCAGATAAGAATATCAGGGTGTCGGTATCGGACAGCATAATGACAGTCAGATATGGCGGTAAGGTGGTGCAGACCATCAGGATAGGCAGCAACCATTGGACTGAGAGTTCCCGGATCGTGGAGACGGTTGAGGATAGATACACCATGATCTCCGGCAAGCGCAGGGAGTGCACCTATAAATACAGGGCGATGTCATGCAGCGATGCCAACGGCAAGAACCTGCTTGTAAGGGTATCAAATGACGGCGTGGCGTTCCGTTTCAACGGGGCCGATGAGCAGGTATCGTTCGTGATCCCTGACGGCACCAGGCGCTGGCTGCAGCGTCAGAAAACTGATTATGAGGGATTCTACCCTGAGAGCACGCAGGCGTCAAATGGCAAATACAGCTATCCGGCACTTGTGGAATATGCCGACGGCATGTTTGGACTGATAACGGAGTCGGGCATAAATCATGGTAACAGCTGCTCATACCTGACCTGCAGCGGCGACCGATACCCTGTGACTTATACTGACAATGATGAGACCGATACTCATGCGTGGCGTATCCTGATGCTGGGCTCTCTGGCCGATATCGTTGAATCCACGCTGGTGACCGATGTGGCCGGCGGAGGTACGGTTACTGATAATTCATGGATCAAGCCCGGCGTATCGTCGTGGATTTACTGGGCTTACAACCACAGCTCAAAGGATTTCCAGAAGGTCAAGGAGTATATTGACCTGGCCGTGAGAAGGGTGTAAAGGTGAACCTGTGGTACAACTCTGGCACATCGTGGATAGGTCCCGGCGCTCCCGGACCGCAGGACCGTCTGCGCACCCGTGAGGCCCGCGAGCGTGAGATGACCCGCCTGGAGCAGATGGGTGCCACCGGCATTAAGGTGGACTTTTTCCTGCCCGACGGCCATGAGATGGTGGATTACTACCTGGATATTCTGGAGGATGCTGCCCGACACCATCTGTTGGTTGATTTCCACGGATGCACCATTCCGCGCGGATGGAGCCGCACCTGGCCCAACCTGATGTCTATGGAGGCAGTCTATGGTGCCGAGTGGTACAACAACAACCGCCGCATGACTAATGCCGCCGCCGCGCACAACGCCACGCTGCCTTTTACCCGCAATGTCATAGGTCCCATGGATTACACTCCTTGCACCTTTACCGACAGCCAGAACCCGCATATCACTACCGATTGCCATGAGCTGGCACTGCCAATACTTTTTGAGTCCGGCCTGCAGCATATGGCCGACCGCCCGGAGGCATACCTGAACCTGCCGGAGCCTGTTAAAAAACTGCTGTCCGGCCTGCCATCGGCCTGGGATGATACCCGCCTGCTGGCCGGCTATCCCGGACAGAGCGCCGTGATTGCGCGCCGTTCCGGTGATACCTGGTACATTGCAGGCATCAACGGCACTGAGGGTGAGATTATTTTAGAGCCGGATTTTTCAAGGATAGGGCAGGATGTAACGCTGTCAATGCTGATTACCGACAAGGGTGACAAACCCGCATGGGATTCGATATCCGGAAAAATGAAAGAGCCGGTAAACTGACGCTCCCGGCTCGTGGTGGTTTTGTGGCAATCGTGACAAAATAGAATCACTTGCAGACAAGGCGGAGGCATAATCCGCTGGACAGGCTCCTGTTGTCAACAAACTGGTGAGTAGAGTCAAATATCAGGCAACAACCGGAATCATTTCCTATTCTGGAACCGGTCCAGTAGGCGCCTGTTATTCCGTAGTCATTCACCTCATTGTTGTCAGGATTCCTGTATCCGGCAGCTGGCAGGAATATTGAACGGGTTGTGTAGCCCGGCACATTGCTGGTTATGCGGTAACCTTTTACTCCGTCCAGTTCGGTCCACTGCCAACTGCATTTTTCAATCAGTTCATTGAACTCGTCACTGGTAGGCAATCCCCAGCCTGCCGGCCGATCCAAATTGGTAATTACCTGACCGGAACCCGATACGGTGTTTCCCAGACCTGCATGCATGATGATACTGTCACGTGTTTCATATTCACTCAAAGGACCGAGAATGATCCACTTGACCAGTTCTCCTGCCTGTTCGGGTGACTTGACACCCAGATTCTTTGACTCCCACTTGACGCTGAGCCCAAGGTCAACCCATCCGTCGGGATAGTAGTTGGGATCATTTTTATGTTTAAGGGTTAACCATATTGCTGATAAGAACCCTACAGAGACAAGAACTATGAGCGTGTATAATATAGTCTTTTTCATATCTGCTCACATTTTACTGTTTGTCTGACGTGGATATGATACGGATGGGATCGGGTCCGTATTGGTTGGGACCTTCGGTTCCTGATTTACAGAACATGACTATCCTGATGATGGTTGAGACCAGATAATAGAAAGCCACCAACCCCATTGTCTTGTCTATATCGCCTCCGGTGTTGAATGATAAAGTGCTAAGATTAACAATGTTTTCCTTGAGAACGCTGGCAGTCTGGAATAACAAATCGGGCAATACTAGAAGAATTATGATTAGCCATCCTGCATCATCACGGTCATGCAGTCTGCGTACTGAAACGGCCAGATATGGCAGCACAGTTCCCAGATATAATAAGAGTATCAATATTAGTATTATCAGAACTGTCAGTTTGATGGGCGCTGCGTTCTCCAATTGGCTGGGATCAGGTATAAAGGTTTTTATCAAAGCCAATACCACTACTATGGTAATGCGTATTATAGCTTGGAATAAGACCCAATACCAGTACTCGGAGCGGCGGGCGCGTCCGTTAAAGTTGCAATAGTTGCTAAAGCAGTTTGCAATAGCTTTCCCGAATGACATTTTTTCTTTCATAACTTTTGCGTTTTTTGTTGATTCTGTCGGCAAAGTTATGGGGGCAGTTTTCTCTGCGGAATTCTGTGACGTAACACTATCCGAACTGTTACGCTTCTGTTCGGGGAACAGCAGGTCAAACCACTTGTTGGGCAGTTTCTCGCGCAGGCGCAGTTTGCGCATGCGGATGGCATCCTTGGTTACGGTCAGGCACTCGGCTATGGCTACGGTTTCTATGTGCTGGAATGTGAGCGCGCAAAAGAACAGGTCCGATTCTGTAAGTGATGGGGCATCGGCCCTTAAGAGTTCAAACACGGGTGCGTACGTGCGCTCGATACTCTTGTTAATTGCAAAGCGCTCATCGAACGTAAGGCGGTTGTCGCGTGTACGGTATGTCTTGAGGATACGGTACTCCTCGGTCTGACTGAAAGCGGAGTAGCACTCATTGAGCAAAGTAGTGATATCTTGCATCGGGACTATATTATTGTTTACGGCAAAAGTAGGTGAATTATGCCGAACAGGGCCGAACAAAGCGTAACAAAGGGCGTAACAATTAGTGCTTTGCTTTGATCAGGCAGACTATTAATGTGATTATTCCGGCCAGCAGGAGTACCGGCTCGGCAAACATAAAGAGCGGGTTGGTGCCCATGGTGAGCGTTACGAGTGTTGAGCTCAGGACGGTGAGCGCCAGGCACGATGCAAACACGTGGAGTCCGCAAAGGCGCAGGCCTTTTTCATCGGGTTTTAGTTTGAACATGTTGTTGGCCAAGGTATAAATACCGTATGTAACCAGGCAGAGCATGAGGCTGATAATGGGGTAGTATATCAGCGTTGTCCTGTCCATGGAGCCGCTGGCATTGCCTGCGGGGTCAAAGTGGGCCGGAAGCACATGGGGCAGGGCACTCCACCTTATCCATATTGCACACACATTCACAATGATGATGATTACCGGCACCATCCATCCGTACTTACGCCATTTCATATCATGAATCTTAAAGTCCTCTTCAAAGGTAATCATTTCTGATTTTCATCGTTTTCGCAAACCATCAATGTTCTTTCAGGTTCCATATTATAATAGTGAACCGGAGCATTTTGATTATTGGACAATGATGTAAATATCAGCGGTTCACCAAGAGCGTTTGATATCTTTGCCAATGATGACAAGGTGTAATTTGGAAAGCCTTTTGTCCATCGGATTATTTGTGTTTCATTGCACCCTATAGCTTTGGCTAAATCTCTATGGGTCATACCTTTCTTTTTCAGAAGAAAATCAATTTTGTCTACAATATCTGCAGACCATTCCATTTCTATTTTGACAGATGGCGATACCTTAGTCAACTGTGCATGAAACTGCTTGTTCTTTATCATATATTAGATTTAATGTCGTTCTTTTGTTCATATTGCAAAGATATAAAACTTTACATTAATGTAAAGTATTTGTACTGTTTTTATTGTTTTTCCGAGATTTACCTTCCAAGTCCTAATAATAAAGGTTAAAATCCTAAGAGTTTAGGACTTTTTCTCCTAAAACATTAGGATTTGGGATTATTGGAGTATTTCTTTGTCGCAGAGATTAACCAATTAATGCTCCAATGATATGATTTACCTTGTTTTATCCGCCGTTTGCCTGGCCCTTCTCTACGGGGTTTACCAGTTGGCTTTGAGCTGCACTACATTGCACCGGTTCAACAGGATTATGTTGTTGTCAATAATAGGCCTTTCGGCCATTCTTCCATCATTTAAAATAAAAGGAATACACTTCGATTTCAAAAAAAATCAGACAGTTCTTGTTGAGAAAGACAATACTCCTCTTGAGGCTCAAACGGAAGTTGTTCCCATAATTAGCGGACCTATTGATTATGTCCTGATAACTCAAGAAGAACCTAAGGCCGATGCCAAGACCAGCGTTGCTACGGGTGTGAAGGTGGCTGAGACGGTAACTCAGATGGATTGGGTTACGATTGTTACCTATTTATATCTGATGGGTGCGGCGTTCTTTATGATCAGGCTCCTGATAGGCATAATCCGCGTTGAGACGCTGTGCCACCTGGGTGGCCGAAAGCTGAGTGACGGCTCCGTTTTGCTGGTGTGCGACGGCCAGTTCCAGCCCACCAGCTGGCGCCACACCATTATAATAAGCCGCAGTGATTATGAATCGGACAACTCCCGTATGATAATAGAGCATGAGCAGGCGCATATACACCACCGTCACTCGATCGATGTGATGCTGGCACAGATGGTTTGCTCGCTGCAGTGGTTCAACCCCGCCGCGTGGGCTCTGAAGCGCAGCCTCCAGGAGGTGCACGAGTATGAGGCCGATGCCGCCGTGCTGGCCGACGGACTCAACGAGCGCCAGTATCAGCTCTGCCTTGTCCAGGCCGCACTCAGCGGCAGGATAGGGTATGTGACCAGCAATTTTGCCGATTGTTCAACCAAAAAACGTATAACGATGATGAAACGCAGTCAATCTTCTCCCTTTGCTTGCTTTAGAGCTTTGCTTTTGTTGCCCGCAGTGGCAGTTCTCATCCTGATGTCATCGGCCTGCAAATCCGATACCGCTCAGGGTAAATCTGATGCGGCTCAGTCTGAGCCTGCCGTAGAATCCACTCCGGCTCAATCCCCTCAGCCCACAGCCCAGTCTGTGACTCAGAAGGAACCTTTTGATGCCGATGCTTTCCTGAAGAAATATCCTCTGCCCGAACTTGTCAGGATGAACGATCTCATGGTTACTGTCGAGAGATCGGGTGAAATCTGGATTAATGCCGATATTTATCGTGCATGCTCCAAGACATCGCTTCCAACTTTCGAGAAGGATCTTGAGCAATTCAAGAAAGATGCAGAAGAAGCTAATGTGAAAATCCCGGAACAGGACAGAGTGTTTGTAACCTTTGAACGGATTGAAGACCTTGAAACATGTTCCAAACTGACGGATATCCTGTCCAGGACGTATGCTAATGATAAGATCCATGTAATGGAAAGCTCCAGAGTTTCAATCTTGGCATTACGACCGCGTTGGGGCTTTAATATGAACACAGACAAGGACAAGTGTATTGAGATTAAGGTATCGGCCGATAATAAGGTTACTCTCACAGCCTGGAATGCCCCCGGAAACCCGAAGAAGGTTGAAAAGAGTATTGCCGATGTTGAAGATGTGAAAGCTGAGATAGAAAAGCTTTTCGCTGGAAGCGGTAAGGTTATGTATGGCTTGGATGCGGATATGAAAAGTACAGGACGAATATCGGCCAGGATCATGGCTATGTTACAAGACAATCGTTTTGTCCGCGCTGACTACAACAGAGGTCCCGCCAACATGACTCACAGGGATTCAATTGACTACATCATCCTGGGTAAGGAGGGTGGTGACAGCGGCCGCAAGCGTCACATCAAGAACATGAAGTGGTATAATGACAATAAGGACAAGGATGAGTTCTTCAGGATGGGATTTATTAACGGACAGCTCTGCGTATGCAAGGGTAATGATCCTTCAAAACTGGCTCCCCTGGCATTTGATGACCTGGTTCCTTACTTCAAGGCCAACTGCCCTGACGGCAATGAGCGCAGCGCAATAGTTTTGCTTGAACTGCCCATGGATGATGAGTCCGTACCGGTAGAGTTTCTGGATAAACTGCTTACAAAGATGGAGGGTTGGGTAACCACATTCACCCGCCGTCTGTACGTGAGCCCCAAACATATTGAATAAAGAGATGAAAGCA
>CACWIN010000070.1 GCA_902760965.1 uncultured Bacteroidales bacterium
TGAGGGTGTCTGCTATACATCCGAGGAACTCTCACGCAAGCAGATAGTGCCGCGCATCACTGAAGTGCTGACTGGTAATTAAGATTAGTAATGTTTCATCAAACACAACGACGATGAGAAAGTTACATGAATTAACATGGATGCTCGCCGCCATCCTCGTAATCATTTGCGGCACAAGTGTATTCACATCGTGTACTTCGGACAACGACGACAATCCTTCTCCTGAATCAGGGGCGAACGGCGAACTTGTTGGCCAATGGTATTCCGACGTGTCGGGGGCTACTCATGCCGCCTGGACATATGGCAAGGCATGGCAGCAGACGGAGCTGAAGGCCGACGGCACAGGCGTCACCAACATTTATTACCTCGACGGCGATGTCGCCGTGGCCCGTGAGCACTATTCGTTCACCTATACCGCCACGGACGGACTGCTGACGATGGACATCGCGGAGAGAAACACCAAGACCACTGCCAGATATGGCGTGAGCGAAGGCAAGTTGCTGCTGATGGAGGGCGAAGACCAGACGGTCATGCAGAAGATGGACGACGCAAAGGCTAAGGACTTTGATGCGTGGAACAGGAAGGACAGCCTGCTCAATGTGCCGCAGCCCGCCCGCTACACCGTCTTTGTCTATGGCAATGCCGAAGGCATAGCAGATAATATTATTGAGTATGGCTTCTGGGAGAAGATAAAGCCGCTGCTCACGGACCACAACAACGTTCGTGTGGTCTGCTTCTACAAATATGGCAAGGACCTGCCCCCCGAAAGGCCCTTTAGCGGTAAGTATGCCGACCCGGGCGACATCGTATGGTTCGATCTGAACGACACGACTAACCTGGAGAATATTCGTAACGGAGGACTTCAGGCTCTGGGGTATGAAAAGGAGGCCAAGGCTATGAAACTGTGCGATCCCAAGACCGTCAGCGCGTTCATCCAGATCAGCAGTCTGGTGTGTCCTGCCGAGCAGTATGTGTTCAGCATCTGGGGGCATGGCAATGGACTAAGCCCCATGGCCGATGTCCCCGGCAAATACGAAGACCCCGCCGCTGCATCTGCTACCCGAGGCGTCATTGGCGATGAGTGGAATGAACGTGAAGAGCTGGATATGTATGAACTGAGTACCGCCATCCGTGACGCAGGCTTGAAACGGCTGAACACCATCTTCTTCCACAACTGTCTGATGGGCAACATGGAGACACTGACCGAGCTGCGCGGCCTGTCCGACTATATCATGGCCTCGGCGCATGTGCTCTCAAGCGAAGGCGAACTGCTTTTTGAATACGTCCGCGGACTGCTGGAGAAGGGGAATACCGAGGATGCCATCGCACAGATGTTTGAGCGCGTGCGTCCGGCATGGGACGAGACCTACCATGACGAATTGGGTAAAAACTGGAACAACGGTGACTACAAGCTCATCCGCACCGCCAAGCTCGATGACATCATCAGTGCCGCCAAGCGCCTCGCCGACAGGCTCCTCGCTCTCTACCCCACGCAGAAGGAGGCCATCGACAAGGCCACCACAGGGGTGTATCGGTTCTTCCTACCCTATAACTCTCCCGTGTTAACATTCGTGAATCCCTTCTTCGATCTGGCCGACTATGCCCATCAGTTGGCAAAGGAGACTGGCGACGCAGAAATGGCTGCCATCTCTGCCGATTTGGACAAAGCCTTCAGCGAAGCCTTCGTCCACTATGCCGATGTCAACACGAACGAACAGCATCTGGACCACTACACGCTGAGCGTCTGTCTGGTCAACAATGAGATCTATGAGGGAAATAACATAAACCCGGAACTGATTAAGACTTTTATCCCTAATGCCCTGTGCAATTTCAAACAAGGCTACGAGCAGACCACATTCCACAAACTGACGGGATGGGGCAACTGGCTGTACACCAACCAGCAAGTGCTTGGGGACAATCCCCGCAGCAACGGCGGTGGTCCGCTGCTTCAGGCATCTATATGCGCGGTGGAGTAAAGATCCGTTTGCGTTAGTCAAGCTTGAGATCGCCGGGTTTGATCCAGCCCATCTTGCGCAGAACAGGACCGATAATCATGGTCAGGATAGCCGGGAGTACAATGCTCACGGCTATCAGTGCTATCCAATCGGCACCTGTGATAGCCGCACGTGTACCGGCTACGACCTCCTGCGACCATCCGGTGTATACTCCAATAGGACCGACCAGGCCACAGGTTCCCATACCTGATGCTATGGCAGGTCCGTTCATTTCCATCTTGAACAGACAGGTGGCGATAGGGCCTGTAATGGCCGATACCAGGGTGGGGGCAATCCAGATTCGCGGGTTCTTGACGATGTTGCCCATCTGTAGCATACTTGTTCCTAAGCCTTGTGATATGATGCCGTTCCATCGGTTCTCACGGAAACTGAGTACTGCGAATCCCACCATTTGGGCGCAGCATCCGGCCAGAGCGGCTCCGCCTGCCAGACCGGTCAGGCTCAGGGCGGCGCAGATTGCAGCCGAACTTATGGGGAGGGTGAGTGCCATACCTACAATGACCGATACCAGAATGCCCATCAGGAATGGTTGCTGGGTGGTAGCCCACATGATCACACTACCCAGACTGCTGGCGGCTGAACCAATTGCAGGTGCCCACCAGAAAGAAAGGCCAACGCCTACGGCAATGGTAACAAGCGGAGTGACCAGAATGTCAATCTTGGTCTCTTTTGATACGGCCTTGCCAAATTCCGATGCAAATATGGTGACAACGTAAACTGCCAGAGGACCGCCTGCGCCGCCCAGTTTGTTGGCGGCTGCACCTACAGCCAGCATGGAGAATAGTACCAGATTGGGAGTACCAAGGGCGAATGCAATTGATGCGGCCATAGCCGGGCCGGCCATGCTCTTGGCAAAATTACCGGTGTCAACCAGCAGCTGAATGCCGGTCTGTTCACCAATGGTGGCAATGATTGTACCTATCAGAAGTGATGCAAAAAGACCCTGAGCCATAGCTCCAAGGGCGTCAACACCGTATCTCTTACCGGAGAATACTATGTTCTTTCTCTCTAAGAATGATTTGAACTTTCCCATTTTTTTTACTTTGGCTGTTGGCTGTTTCGGGACTTACGTCCCTACGTTGGCTGTTGGCGTTTAGTGAAAAATAAAATCCGGACAATAGCCCGGATTTTATTCTTGTCTGAATTAAAGATTAAGCTTCGGCGGGAGCCTCTTCAGCGGCGGGAGCCTCCTCTGCGGGAGCCTCCTGGGCGGGAGCTTCTGCTGCTGCCTCCTGGGCTGCTGCTTCTGCAGCGGCTGCCTCAGCAGCTGCCTTGGCCTCGGCCTTCTTGGCGGCAACCTTTTCGGCAATTGCCTCGTTAACCTTCTTTTCTGCTTCCAGTTTAGCCTTGCTCAGCTCGCGCTTGGCCTGCTCATCCTTAACGGTGATAGCCTTGAGTGCGCTCTCCTTAGCCTGCTTCCAGGCATCGAACTTAGCCTGAGCTGCTGCCTCATCAAAAGCACCCTTCTTAACGCCACCCTGGAGGTGTTTCATAAGATACACACCCTCGCGTGACAGGATGTTACGTGCGGTATCGGTGGGCTGTGCGCCTACGTTAACCCAGTACAGGGCTCTTTCGAAATTCAAATCTACTGTAGCGGGATTGGTGTTAGGATTGTAAGTACCAATCTTCTCAATAAACTTTCCATCACGTGGACTGCCATAAGTTGTTGTTTTTATTGAATTTATAAATGATTTGAATAGCCGTTATCCCGTAACGGCGCCGCAAAGGTACTAAAAAATTGGATTCAATGTAATGCTCATTCAAAAAAATGGCTGAAGATGTAGCGGAAATGCGGAAATGTGTTATTTTTGTAGGATAATTGGTACATGAGCAGACTATGGCAGGGGAGATAAGGCACCAAGGTGTAGTGGACATGATTGACGGCCAGACCGTTATAGTGCGCATTACGCAACAATCGGCCTGCACAGGATGCCAGGCGCGGAGTATTTGCCACGCTGCGGAATCCAAGGAAAAACAGGTTCAGGTGCATTATTCCGGGACCGATGCGCTCGTAGTAGGGCAGGAGGTCACGGTTTGCGGAGAGGAGAGTCTGGGCATTAAGGCGGTAGGACTGGCTTTCGGCTTGCCGCTGTTGCTTTTACTGGCAGCACTGATAACTGGCATTAGCCTGACAGGGAGTGAGAAAGCCGGCGCCTTGTGTGCTTTGTGCGTGCTTGTTCCTTATTATATGGTGCTGTATGTACTAAAGGATAGGATAAAAAAGGACTTTCAATTCAGAATAATTATTTAACCCGATATGTCGTTTATTTTGACTGCTGTTCTTGTGTTGGGATTGACCGCTCTGGTGCTGGGCCTTGTGCTCTACGCCGTGTCAGTTAAGTTCAAGGTACAAGAGGATCCCCGTGTGGGGCAGATTACCGAACTGTTGCCTGGTGCAAACTGCGGAGGCTGCGGCTTTCCCGGTTGCGCGGCGTTTGCCGAGGCCTGCGTTAAGCAGGATTCCATGGACGGGCTCAGGTGTTCGGTATGTACAAGTGAGGTAATGCAACAGATCGCAGCCATAACAGGCCATGCGGTTCAGGTTGGAGTAGAAAAGGTGGCAGTGGTCCGTTGCTCAGGTTCGTGCGCTAACCGCCCCAGTACCGGTGTCTATGACGGAGCACCCAGTTGTGCTGCGGCTGCGCTTATGAACGGTGGCGCTACCGGCTGCTTTTACGGATGCCTGGGTTGCGGTGACTGTGTGAGTGCATGCATGTTCGATGCCATAAAGATGGATCCCCAAACGGGACTTCCGGTTGTGGATCAGGAAAAGTGCACATCGTGCGGCAAGTGCGTAAAAGCCTGCCCCCGCAATATAATAGAGCTTCGTAACCGCAACAAGATGGACCGACGTGTTTATGTAAGTTGCGTAAACAAGGATAAGGGTCCCGTTGCCAAGAAGGCCTGTGCGGTTGCCTGCATAGGCTGCGGCAAATGTGTAAAGGCATGTGCATTTGAGGCTATCACCCTACAGGACAATCTGGCATACATTGATTTTGAAAAGTGCCGCTTGTGCCGTAAGTGCGTTGATGAATGCCCGCAGCAGTCAATCCTGGCAGTAAACTTTCCTCCCAAAAAGGTAGTGGCTCCTGCCCCGGAAAAAACAGTAGAACAACAAAAAGCCGAGTAGTTTATGAATACATTCAAGATAGGAGGTGTACATCCCGAGCCTAATAAACTTACGGCCGACCGTAAGATAGAGACTCTGGCCCTGCCTAAACAGGCTGTCTTCCCGCTCTCGCAACACATAGGTGCGCCTGCAGTACCTTGCGTAAAAAAGGGCGACGCCGTGCTTGTGGGCACAAAGATAGCCGAGCCGGGCGGTTTTATGTCGGCCTCAATACATTCGTCGGTATCGGGCAAGGTTGCCAAGATAGATAATGTGGTCGATGCAAGCGGCCTGCGCAAGCCTGCCATTTTTATTGACGTTGAAGGTGACGAGTGGGAGCCGGCCATTGACCGCACCGACACCCTGATGCTTCAGAACAACAAGTCACGAGAGGAGATAATTGAGTGCATTAAGAATGCAGGAGTTGTTGGAATGGGCGGTGCCTGTTTCCCTACACACGTAAAGTTGTGCCCTCCAAAGGATTGTACCATTGATACTCTCATAATAAATGCCGTGGAGTGCGAGCCGTTCCTGACTGCCGACCACCGTCTTATGCTGGAGCATCCTGACGAGATAATTGTAGGTATCAAGATTATACTTAAGGTTCTGGGCATAGACAGGGCCGTGATTGGAATCGAGGCCAACAAGCCCGATGCCATAGCGCTCTTCCAGTCCAAGACTACAATGGTAAGCGGCATTGAGATAATGCCCTTAAGGATGAAATATCCTCAGGGCGGTGAAAAACAGCTTATTGAGGCCGTTACCGGACGTCAGGTTCCGCCACCACCGGCACTTCCAGCAAACGTGGGCTGTGTGGTGCAGAACATAGGTACGGTATTTGCCGTTTATGAGGCGGTAATGAAAAACAAGCCTCTTATTGAGCGTATTGTTACCGTTACCGGTAAGGAGGTAAAGAACCCGTGCAATCTTAAGGTCCGTATGGGTACTCCGGTCAGTCAGCTTATTGAGTACGCCGGAGGCATGCCCGAGAATACAGGTAAGCTGATATCGGGCGGTCCTATGATGGGACGTCCGTTGCTTGACGATACGGCTCCTGTAGTTAAGGGAACATCGGGCATACTCATGATTCCTGAGGAACAGGCTGCACGCCTTGAAGAGCGTAACTGCATACGTTGCGCCAAGTGCGTCCAGGCATGCCCCATGGGACTTGAGCCTTATCTGCTGGCAACGGCATCGGCTGCACAGGATTGGGAGTGTGCCGAGGAGAACTGGATAATGAGTTGCATTGAGTGCGGATGCTGCCAGAGCACATGTCCGTCACGCCGTCCGCTGCTTGACTGGGTACGTCTGGCCAAGAACAGGGTAGGCGGAATAATCCGTGCACGTAACGCTAAGAATTAAGGTATTATGGCTCAGAAACTACATATTACAACTTCACCGCATTTGCATTGCGGCGACACGATAGAAAAGAACATGCGCTGGGTGGTTTGGGCTCTCATGCCTGCACTCATTACATCGTTCTTTGTATTTGGAATGGGAGCGCTGATAGTGACTGCCACATCGGTACTGTCCTGCCTTTTCTTTGAGTGGTTCATAACCAGGTTCATACTTAAGAGACCTTCTACTCTGGGTGACCTGTCGGCAACCATAACAGGTATCCTGCTGGCTTTCAACCTGCCGTCAAACATACCTCTTTATATGATTGTGGTGGGTGCCCTGGTGGCTATAGGAATTGGTAAGATGGCGTTTGGCGGTTTAGGAAACAACCCGTTCAACCCCGCTCTGGTGGGTCGCGTGTTCCTGCTCATATCATTCCCGGCCAAGATGACATCATGGCCTGTTCCGGCAGGCATTGCCGCATCTTATATCGATGCCGAGACGGGTGCCACTCCCCTTAATCTGATTGGCCAGATAGCAGGAGGCAATACCGCAGCGGCTGACCAACTGCCCAGCCTGGGTGACCTGTTTATAGGTAATACTGGCGGCTGTATAGGTGAGGTGAGTGCTCTGGTGCTGCTTGTAGGCCTGATTATACTTCTCTGCTCCAAGGTCATTACCTGGCATATTCCGGTAAGCATTCTGGCTACCGTGGCAGCTCTGACAGGTATCATGTGGCTCATCAACCCGGTGCTCTACGTAAATCCGCTTTATCACCTGTGTTCCGGCGGTCTTATGCTGGGAGCAATATTCATGGCAACCGATTATGTCACATCGCCCATGACTCACAAGGGTATGGTGTGGTATGGTATTGGAATAGGTTTCCTGACAGTTATAATAAGGTACTTTGGATCCTATCCCGAAGGCATGTCATTTGCCATCCTGATCATGAATGCGGTTACTCCGCTCATTAACAACTGGTGCAAACCTAAACGTTTTGGGGAGGCTGTAAAATGAAAAAGCTAAAATCAAACATAGTTAACATGGCCGTGGTGCTGACCTTGATTGCCGTTGCGGCAGCCGGTCTGCTGGCTTGGGTGAACAATGTGACCAGCGGTCCCATTGAGGAGATAAACAACCTGGCCATTGAGAATGGAATAAAGAGCGTCATCCTGGGTGACCGTGACATACAGTTTACGGTTGAACAGCCGGTGGAGCGTGAAGGATTTGTGTTCCATAACGTGAATGACTTAAAGGGTAATCTTTTAGGAACAGCCGTTGAATCAACTGACCGTAACGGATTTGGCGGTAACCTTAAGGTTATGGTGGGCTTTGACCCCGAGGGCGTGATTCTGGGTTATACGGTTCTGGAACATAGCGAGACTCCCGGATTGGGTGCCCAGGCCGATGACTGGTTCCGTCAGAAGAGTGCCGATGCCGCTGAGCAATCGGCTGCAATTGACGTATTGCTGGGTGCTCCCGGCAAACCTGGAAACCATAATATAATAGGTATGAATCCGGGCGATGAGATTATGATGGTAAGCAAGGACGGAGGTGATGTGGATGCCATTACTGCATCGACCATAACATCGCGTGCTTTTTTGCGTGCAGTCAATGCAGCTTACAAGTCTGTGTTCGGGTATACAGCTGCCGATGGCGTGAGTGGCGCATCATCACAGAACTAAAACCGGTAAATGATTATGAATTACTTTAAGACGATAATAAACGGAATAGTCAAGGAGAATCCAACGTTTGTTCTCCTGCTGGGCATGTGTCCTACGCTGGCTACCACTACATCGGCCGTTAACGGTCTGGGTATGGGCGTGGCCACCATGTTTGTGCTGATTTGCTCCAATACTTTCATATCGCTGCTCAAGAACCTTATTCCTGACGGTGTTAGAATTCCCTGCTACATTGTGGTCATTGCATCGTTTGTGACCATTCTGCAGATGGTTATGCAGGCGTATGTCCCTGATTTGTACAAGACTCTGGGAATATTCATTCCGCTCATTGTGGTTAACTGCATAATACTGGGCCGTGCCGAGGCCTTTGCAGCCAAGAACAACGTGCTGGCATCAATTTGTGACGGTATTGGCATTGGAATAGGTTTCACAGTGGCTCTTACCCTGCTGGGATTTGTCCGTGAGCTGCTTGGTAACGGAGCTGTGTTTGGTCATCAGATCCTGCCAAGCTCTATGAACATGCTGGTGTTTGTGCTGGCTCCGGGAGCTTTCATTACGCTGGGCCTTTTAATGGCCATTGTAAATTCAGTCAAGAACCGTAAAGCCTGATCATTATGGAATATTTTCTGATTTTTATAGCCGCTATATTCGTCAATAATATAGTTCTGTCCCAGTTCCTGGGCATCTGCCCGTTCCTGGGTGTTTCAAAGAAGATCAGTACCGCCGTAGGTATGGGACTGGCCGTTACGTTTGTGCTTACGGTTGCCGTGATTGTGACATACGCTTTGCAGAATTGGGTGCTCAATCCGTTGGATCTGGGCTATTTGCAGACAATTGTGTTCATTCTTGTGATTGCAGGTCTGGTTCAGATGCTTGAGATAATACTCAAAAAGGTTTCGCCTTCGCTGTATCAGGCACTGGGCATATTCCTGCCGCTTATTACCACAAACTGCTGCATTCTGGGCGTATCCATCCTGGTGGCCAATGCAACTTACAATGCACAGGGTCTGGAGCCTAACCTGCTCACAGGTGTGGTTTATGCAATAGCAACATCGATTGGTTTTGCTCTGGCTCTTATCATATTTGCAGGTATACGCGAGCAGTTGGCTAAGGTGCGCGTACCCAAGAGCATGGAGGGCATGGCAATAGCTCTCATTACCGCCGGCCTGCTGGCACTTGCCTTTATGGGTTTCAGCGGAGTGGACCACGGAATTGCCGTGGCTGCAGGACTATAACGATGCTTTGCATCGGCTTTTGGCTTTTGGCCGTTAGCCATTAGCCTTTAAGCGGGCCTTTGGCCCGAAAGCCAATAGCCAATAGCCAATAGCTAACAGTCATCGCGGAGCGATATAATAAATGAAATTATGAGAATATCTAAGGTTTGTTTTTGGAGTTTAAGTCTGGCTCTGGCTGCCTGCGGAGGTGGTGCACCGACAGATGGTACACAACTGGCAAACGGCAAGTACAGTGCCGATGCCCTTAACGTTGAGAGTACAATAACCGCTACGGTGACCATAAAGGGTCACAAGATTGCCGCAGTATCAGTGAAGGATAACGGCAATACCTACGCACAGTACACATCGCCTTATACTGTGGTTCCCAAGAGGATAGTTGAGGCACAGAGTACCGATGTTGACGGTGTTACAGGCGCTACATATTCATCGGATGCAGTAAAGAAGGCAGTTGACCTGGCTCTTGCACAGGCCCGCGGTGAGAAACCGGTTCCTGCCAAGAATGCAGC
>CACWIN010000071.1 GCA_902760965.1 uncultured Bacteroidales bacterium
GTGGGTCAGGCTACATATTTCAGGGAGTATCTGCGCCTTAAACTGAGAGAAAAGAAACCCGATCCCAAGGATTATCAGGAAAGCTGGCGCAAACAGCAGTATTATGAGGATTCGCTGGATTGGGAACAGGATCCGCTGTTTGGCTGGTGCAACAAGAATTTCAAGGATAACGGAGAGCCTTATAACCTTTATACCGATGGTCTTAAGGTTTACGTAACCATTGATTCCCGTATGCAGCAATATGCCGAAGAGGCCGTTGCGGCACAGCTTCAGGATTATCTGCAACCGGACTTTTTCAAGGCCAAAAAGAAAGTCAAGTCGGCTCCTTTCACTTCAAAACTCACTACCGAAGAGGTTGACAGGATACTTAGCGGCGCAATGAGAGAAACCGAACGCTACAAGAAACTAAGGGCAAACGGTGTTCCTGTGGATTCAATCCGCAAGATATTCAATACCCCATGTCAGATGGACCTGTTCTCATATAACGGTTATATAGATACCGTGCTTTCTCCATGGGATTCTATCCGTTATATGAAATACTATCTGCGTGCAGGATTCATGTGCATGGAACCTCGTACGGGATATGTCAAAGCCTATGTGGGTGGTCCCGATTACCGTGCTTTCCAGTATGATATGGTAAACAAGGGCCGTCGTCAGGTGGGATCGACCATGAAGCCATACCTATATTCGTTGGCTATGGAAAGCGGATACTCGCCTTGCGACCAGGTTATAAACCAGACTCAGACATTGTTGACCGAATCGGGCCAGATATGGAGACCTAAGGATGACGGAAAGCAGATGCTGGGCCAGCTTGTAACCCTAAAGTGGGGGCTTTCCCGATCCAACAACAATATCACCGCTTACCTGATGAGCAATCTGAGCCCGTATGCCTTTGTGAATCTTCTGCATGAGTTCGGACTCAGGAACCAGGCTATTGAACCGGTACTGTCTCTGTGTCTTGGAACCTGCGACGTGTCGGTTCAGGAGATGGTCAGTGCATATACCGCGTTCGTAAACCACGGAATCCGCACAACACCCCTGTATGTGACGCGTATCGAAGATTCTGACGGCAATATACTGGCCCAGTTTACGGCCCGTACCAACGAGGTTGTCAGCCAGGAGACATCGTACAAGATGATAGACATGATGCGTGCCGTGGTGAACGAGGGAACCGGCACCCGTCTGCGCAGTTCCCGTCTGTTCCCCACATTCTACAAGGTTGACTGCGGCGGCAAGACCGGTACTACCGACAACCATTCCGATGCATGGTTCATGGGTTATACCCCTGACCTGGTGGCCGGATGCTGGGTAGGAGGTGAGGACCGTGACATACACTTTGATGATATGGACCACGGTCAGGGTGCCCATGCGGCGCTCCCGGTCTTTGGAATGTTTATGGATAAGGTATATGCCGATTCAGCGGCTTTAGGTTATTCTCCAAGTGCCGTATTTGACGTGCCTGAGGATTTTGACCCGTGTGCAGGGTATTCAAATGCCAATGGCGATATACTTGACAACAGTTACAAAATAGAATCATTCTGATGAAATTTGCAGCAATCATACCTGCCCGTTACGCATCCACGCGTTTTCCGGCCAAACCACTTGCGGTTTTGGGCGGCAAGCCTGTGGTAATCCGTGTATGCGAACAGGCCAGCAAAGTTTTTGACCATGTTTTTGTGGCAACCGATGACGAACGTATATTCAATGCCGTTCTTAATGGAGGCTTTACTCCCATAATGACACGCAGTGACCATAAGAGCGGTACAGACCGTTGCTACGAGGCCTTCTGCAAATGTGGCGTGAATGCCGATGTGGTGGTCAATATCCAGGGTGACGAGCCGTTTATACAACCCTCACAGCTGCAGACCATAAAGAGTCTGTTTGAAAGCCCGGATACCGATATCGCCACACTTGTCAAGCCATTTGCCTCCAATGCCTCTTTTGAAACCGTTGCAAATCCCAACAGTCCAAAGGTGGTGGTGGATGACAACTGGAACGCACTCTATTTCAGCCGCAGTGTAATACCTTACTTAAGGGGTATACCTGAGCAGGAGTGGCCGGCAAGTCACACTTTCTACAAGCATATAGGGCTTTATGCTTTCAAGGCTAATGTCCTTAAGGCTGTAACTGAACTTCCCCAGGCTCCGTTGGAAAAGGCCGAAAGTCTGGAGCAGCTGCGCTGGTTGTCGGCAGGTTACAGGATAAAGGTTGGCGTTACCGATGTTGAGACCATAGGAATTGATACCCCCGATGATCTGGCTGCGGCCGAGCGGTTTCTTAAACAACAGTCGCAATGAGTTTTAAGGCTATCATAGTATCATTGGTTCTGACGGCGCCTTTTGCAGTATGCGTAAACGCCGCCAAACCTGACAGCCTTAAGCAGGAAAAGAAGAACCGCATTGTCCTGGGTGACGGTTCGGTTTATACAGGTCAGACAAAACTGCGTAAACCTTCCGGTACAGGTCGTGCCGAGTATGTTAACGGTGACGTGTACGAAGGGACATTTGAAAAAGGAATACGCAAAGGAACCGGAATTTACCGTTATGTGAACGGCGATACCTATCTGGGATTATGGGACAACAACGTGCGTATGGGCGAGGGTGAACTCCAATATGCATCGGGCGATGTCTATAAAGGTGACTGGGAGAATGATGAACGCACCGGCAAAGGCGTGTATATGTGGGCCGACGGTTCGTACTATTCGGGTCAGTGGGAGGACGGTTCCCGCAACGGGACTGGTGTGATGTGCTGGAGCGACAGTTCCGAGTACCGTGGTTCGTGGAACAACGGATTGCGCGAAGGCCAGGGCGAATACAAATGCGGACAGTATGTTTATTCCGGGACATGGAAGAACGATATGGAGAACGGTAACGGTGTCTGTACTCTTCCAAACGGTGATTCGTACAAAGGACAGTTCCGTAACGGCGCCATAACCGGAAACGGCGAATATACCTTTGCCAACGGCGATAAATACAAGGGAGCGCTCAGCAATGGCATGGCCCATGGAAAGGGCGTTTTTACGTGGGCCGACGGTTCGGTGTATGACGGCGACTGGAAAGACAACCGTCGTGAAGGGACCGGTCATATGGTATGGGCAAACGGTGACAGTTACTATGGCCAATGGCAGAACGATATCCCTTGGGGCGACGGATCCATGAGCCTTGCCGACGGCACAAAATTCAGGGGCAGTTTTGTGAATGGTGTAGTTGACGGAAAGGGAATGATAGAGGAGGCCGACGGCACACGTCTGGAGGGCGTGTTCAAGGATGGTTTCAGGACAGGCGAGTTTATAGTAAAAGACAAATCCGGTAAAAAAGTCAGAACAATACAATATTGAGCATATGATACTTGATACACTTGACAGACTTGAATGCTACGGATATATAAGTCCGTTGATGGGCAAGGTCCTGGAGTTTTTCCGCAATACGGACCTTGGGCAACTTGAACCCGGCAGAATAGAACTGCAGGGTGATGACCTATTTGTCAATGTGAACCGTCAGGGGGCACAGACCCGTAAAGAGGTCCCTATAGAGGCGCATAAAGAGTATATTGACATACAGGTTCCCATTTCATGTGATGAGGAGATGGGTTTCATCCCGGCTCATTTCATGCCTGCACCTAAGGTGCCTTACAGTTCCCAAAAGGATGTGGCGTTCTATCCGGGCCTTTGCGATACATACCTGAATGTAAGGAAAGGCATGTTCGTGGTATTCTTTCCCGGCGAAGGCCATGCGCCAGCCATTACAGAGAATGGTATTATTAAACTCATAGTAAAAATAAGAAAGCCATGTTGAAGATTATAGAGAATGACCCTTGGCTGACGCCTTATCAGGCAGCCATTGAAGGTAGACATGACCATGCTTTATGGCGTGAGAGTGAACTTACCGGTGGAAAAATGAGTTTAAAGGATTTTGCCTCAGGCTATCTCTATTACGGTCTTCAGAAAACCGATGACGGTTGGGTGTTCAGGGAGTGGGCACCCAATGCAACCCAAATATTTCTTATAGGAGATTTTTCCGGTTGGGAGGAGCAGGAACAGTTCCGTTTACAGCGCATAAATCCGGCCGGTGACTGGGAACTCCATATACCCGCAGGAAAGATATGCCACGGACAGCATTACAAGATGCGTGTAAAGTGGAACGGCGGTCAAGGTGACCGTATTCCCGCATGGTGCCAAAGAGTGGTTCAGGACGACCAGTCCAAGATATTCACGGCCCAGGTGTGGGATCCCAAGAAACCTTACCGTTTCAAAAAGACGGATTTCAAGCCAAAACAGGATCCTCTGCTCATATACGAATGCCACGTGGGTATGGCTCAGGAACGTGAGGGCGTAGGTACATATGTTGAGTTCAAGAACAATGTGCTGCCACGTGTAAAGGCCGACGGATATAACTGCATACAGGTTATGGCCATTCAGGAACATCCTTATTACGGTAGTTTTGGATATCATGTTTCCAGCTTCTTTGCCCCTTCATCACGTTTTGGAACCCCTGAGGAGCTAAAGGAACTAATTGATACTGCTCATGGCATGGGCATATCGGTAATAATGGATCTGGTTCATTCACATTCAGTAAAGAATGAATTTGAAGGGCTGGGTAATCTGGCCGGTGATCCCAACCAGTATTTTCTTCCCGGTGACCGTCATGAACACTCTGCATGGGGCTCTCTCTGCTTTGATTACGGTAAGGACCAGGTTCTGCATTACCTGCTGTCCAACTGCAAATACTGGCTTGATGAATTCAAGTTTGACGGATTCCGTTTTGACGGCGTAACGTCAATGCTTTATTACAGCCATGGTCTTGGCGAGGCATTCTGCAACTACAACGATTACTTTAACGGCCATCAGGATGACGATGCCATATGTTATCTGATGCTTGCAAACCGTCTGATACATCAATTCAATCCCAACGCCATAACAATAGCCGAAGAGGTGAGCGGCATGCCCGGTCTGGCAGCTCCGTTTACCGATGGAGGATTTGGATTTGATTATCGTCTGGCAATGAACATTCCTGACTATTGGATCAAGACAATAAAGGAGAAAAAGGACGAGGACTGGTCAATGGCGGGAATATATTGGGAGGTTACCAACAGGCGTAAGGATGAAAAGACAATATCGTACGTTGAGAGTCATGACCAGGCTCTTGTAGGTGACAAGACCGTCATTTTCCGTCTTATTGATGCCGATATGTACTGGCATTTTACCAAGGACGGGGGCAATGACGTTACTTCACGCGGTATAGCTCTGCATAAGATGATACGTCTGGTCACAGCATCGACCATTAACGGCGGCTACCTTAATTTTATGGGCAATGAGTTCGGTCATCCGGAGTGGATAGATTTTCCGCGTGAGGGAAATGGCTGGAGCCATAAGTATGCACGCCGCCAGTGGAGTCTTGTTGACAACAAACAGCTGGCATACTGCTGGCTGGGCGATTTTGACCGTGATATGATAAAACTGTTGGGCACAACCAGAAATATCCAGAAAAAGGATGTTGTGGAGTATTGGCATAATGACGGTGACCAGGTCCTGGCTTATGGGCGTGGGGATCTGGTATTCGTGTTCAATTTTAATCCCACACGTTCGTTCACGGATTACGGGTTCCTGGTGCCAAAGGGATCATATAAGACCGTTCTTGACAGTGATGACCTTAAATATGGCGGTTACGGCAGGATTGATGACAATCTGGAACATTTCACTCTTATGGATCCTCTTTACAAGAAAGCGGGTAAGGAGTGGCTCAAACTGTATCTGCCTGCCCGTTCGGCAATGGTATTAAAGAAGGTGAGAAAAGGCTGATGGGAAAAAACTCGTGTGACACGTGTGTCAAGTGGTTGTGTGCAATCCTGTTTGCCACCTTTGCATTCTGCTGGCTCTATTTTTTCCAGCAGGATTTGGTTTGCGCATCAATCAGGGAGTTGTTGGCGGATAACAAAGACCTTTCCCTGTCACTGTCCGGTCACCATTTCCTAAATTCAGTATTGCTTACTGCCGTCTCGTTGCTTCTTGCCAAACCGGGAGTGGTCTTGTTCCGTTTCAGGAAGGGGCTGTATGCATGCAATTATCTGTTTTCGGCCCTGTTTATTGGAGCAATAACAGGATATGACGGCAATCCTCTTTCCGGACGTTCCAATGCTGTATGGATAGTGTCTCTGGTTCTTGTGGTTGTCCTGTTTGTAATATGCAAGATGGTATCCACGTTGCCAAAATCGGATTACAATGACAGGACCCGTACACCGCGTTCATGGGTAATACCGACGAAAACCTTCACCGTAGTTTGCGTATGGAGCATCTGTATGCTCACGGCAAATATAACGACTTGCTTCAGGTGGGACGAATGGAAGAGGAGTCGGATCGGGCAATTGACCTGCTACGTGCAAAAGCCATGCTCAATATTCCTTCTGACGGCAATCCCAAGGGAAGCATGATAGGAGAGATTCTTTTTGACTACAGCATTTATGATCCGGTCGCCCTTTCGGATGAGCTTGTGGATATTGACAACACTCAGGCCTATCTGGCATCGTGCCTTTTAAGGGGTGACCTTGATTCTTTCCGTGACAGCATTGACCTGAACGATTATAGGGTTGTTCCA
>CACWIN010000072.1 GCA_902760965.1 uncultured Bacteroidales bacterium
TGTGGGGGACCTTCCTCTCAGAACCCCTATCCATCATCGGCTAGGTGGGCCGTTACCCCGCCTACTACCTAATGGAACGCATCCCCACCCCTTACCGATAAATCTTTAGTGTGCAAATAATGCTGTTCGTACACTGCATCGGGGATTACTCTCAGTTTCCCGAGGCTATACCCGAGTAAGGGAAAGGTTGGATACGTGTTACTCACCCGTCTGCCGCTAAATGCCCGAAGGCATTCCGCTCGACTTGCATGTGTTAAGCCTGTAGCTAGCGTTCATCCTGAGCCAGGATCAAACTCTTCTTTGTAAATTTTACCGTATTTTGAGTAGGCGCATAAAAAAACGTGCATCTAAGCACGCATCATCATGGGCCTAGCATAAAAAAACGTGCATCTAAGCACGCATCATCATGGGCCTATCAGTTTGTCTTTTTTTGCTCAGGTCCGTTTCTTCTTTTCTCTTCCTTAAAAGTGAATTTGACGGTTCGTATTACCCTTGGACATACTCTTTAAAAAAGAGCAGCCCGTCGTACTACTTGTCTGTATGAAATCTGTTCAAAGATCGTCGTTAACCGCTGTTCCTTTCGGAAAGCGGATGCAAAGGTAGTGCTTCCGCACATACCCACCAAACAATTGGGCAAATATTTTGCAGGAATTTTTGTTAATTTTCCTAACTGGTTGGGGCACAAAGGGGACGGTTCTTTTTGTGCCCCTGAAGGAGCACAAGAAAGAACCGTCCCCGAACAATCGCTAGCTTATATAAAAGTAGGTGTATAAAAAGAGGTGTGAACAAAGTCACACCTCTTTTATATACGCGTATGCGCGAGGAATTACTCAACCTCGGGAGCAATGAGCTTATAGCCCTTACCGTGAATGTTGATAATTTCAACTGAGGGATCATCCTTAAGATGCTTACGAAGCTTGGTGATGTAAACATCCATACTGCGTGCGTTAAAGTAGTTGTCATCAATCCAAATTGACTTGAGCGCAAAATCACGCTGAAGTATCTCATTCTGGTGAGCGCAAAGCAGAGCCAGCAGCTCGGACTCCTTAGTAGTAAGCTTGGTTGACTTTTCGCCAATGGCAAGAATCTGCTTTTTGGAATCAAAAGTAAACTTGCCAATCTGGAATACGGTAACCTCACGGTTCTTCTTGCCACGGATACGCCTCAAGATGGCCTCCATGCGAAGAGTGAGCTCCTCCATGCTGAAAGGTTTGGTAATGTAATCATCGGCACCAATCTTGAATCCCTCAAAGACATCGTCCTTAAGATTCTTGGCGGTCAGGAACATAATAGGAACTTCGGCGTTCACAGCGCGTACTTCCTTAGCGAGAGTAAAGCCGTCCTTCTTGGGCATCATTACGTCAAAGACGCAGATGTCATACTTGCCCTTAATGAAAGCCTTGTAACCGGCCTCTCCGTCAGGACAGAGTTCTGCATTATAACCCTTTGCCTGCAGATATTCACGCAGGAGCATACCCAGATTCTCATCGTCCTCACAAAGCAGGATGTTCAGTTTCTCTTCCATAATAGTTAATCGTTATTTTGGGGTAATGTAATAATAAACTTGGTTCCGCTGCCCAACTCACTTTCGGCCTTAATGTTACCATTGTGGTTGAGTATCACTTTCTTGACATATGCCAGGCCCAGACCGAATCCCTTAACATCATGACGGTTTCCGGTATGAACGCGGTAGAACTTGTCAAATATCTTTTTAATGTCGTCTTTCTTAATACCTATTCCGTTATCGGCAATGGAGATCATAAGTTTGCCCGATTCATTCCAGGTGCGAACCTCCAGGTGCAACGGAACATCGGAACGTTTGTACTTTACGGCATTGTCCATCAGGTTGAATATGACATTGGTAAAGTGCATCTCATCGGCCATGGCAAACGGATCCTCGGTCTCAAAGCGGGTGTCAATTGTGCCGCCTATATTCTCAACCTTGAGCTTAAAGGTGTTCACAACGCCGTTTATGAGTTCGTCAATATCCATCTCCTTAAGTTTCATGGTGTTGCTCTGACGCTCAAACATGGACATCTGGAGCACCTTTTCAACCTGGAAACGCAGACGTTTGGTCTCATCGTTTATTACGCCCGATATATGCTTGAACATTTGCGGCGACTTGGTCACAGCCGGGTCGTTAAGCATCTGTGCAGCCAGCGAGATGGTCGATATAGGTGTCTTGAACTCGTGGGTCATGTTGTTTATAAAGTCATTCTTGATCTCGGTCACCTTGCGCTGACGCATAACCACGAACAGCGTGAATGAGAATGTTATCATAAGAATAACCAGGAACAACAGTGACGGAAGAATTATCTCGACCGAATTCTTTACATAATCATCAAGAGTGGGGAAACTTACGCGCAGCACAGCCATACGGTTAGGCGAATCATTCCGGAAAATGGTCTGCGAATATGAGTCCTTTAACGCACTCTGGTCAAAATCCTTACAGCAGGAATAGAACACACGTCCGGTATTGGTTGCCACTACGTAGTGATACGGAATGTCAATGCCTTTGCTGCGGAACTGCTCGCTAAGTTCATCGGCCAGGAAAGTGTTGTCAATACGCTGGGGCAGAGGCTTGTTGCTGGACACCCTGAGCATATTGTAAATAACCTCGTCAACAAGCGATTTGTTGGCCAGATAGTGCTCAAGCTGACGCTGCTGAAGAGCCCTGGAACGTTCCGATATCTCATTGCTGTTATCAGGTTTGGTACCCGGCACCTGTAGTGACGGCATGGTTGGCTGGGTAGACTGGACCGATGGAGACTGGACCGATGGATTTGGCGACTGTACAGGCGGCTGGATTGTCTGGCTGAACGAGAAACTGCCGTTCTGGAACGAGAATGTCTGGCTGTAGAAACCATCCAACGGCAGATTGCCAAAGTTGGAACGGCGCTCCATCTCCTGGATATCCTCTTCAAGATAGCGCTTGGCCTCTTCGACCTCAATCTGATGAGCCACTTCGTACAGGCAACCCCTGACTTTATCATCAAACTCCTGATGACGCATAGTGGTCATGACCTTTAGATACTTGAACTGCAAAGAGAGCAGTATCACAAAGGAGACACACATTACAGCGCTCAAAATCCAAACTACCGACTTTTTCATATGGGCAAATATACAGAGGTTTTGTTAAATGCAAACAATTAACTTAATTTTTTGTGGTATTTTTAGATAAAAAAGGCGAAATCGCTATGATTCCGCCTTTTGAAGTTATCAAAATAACAACTATCGTTATTATTCCTCGTCTTTCTGCTTTGCCTCGAACTCCTTGATGAGTTTGTCCTGAACATCGGTGGGAACAAGCTCGTAACTGCTAAAGCTCATTACGAACGAACCGCTACCGCCGGTGATTGAACTCAGTGAAGTTGAGTAGGTTGCCATCTCCTTGAGAGGTACCTTGGCGCGGAGCACCTGATAGTTACCCTCGCTCTCCATACCCATGATCATACCACGACGACCCTGGAGGTCACTCATTACATCACCCATGTACTCTGCGGGTACAAGTACCTCAACGTCATAAACGGGCTCCAGGATCTTAGGACCGGCCTCCTTAAAGGCTGCGCTGAATGCGTTACGGCCTGCAAGCAGGAATGAGATTTCGTTTGAATCAACCGGGTGCATCTTACCATCATATACTATTACGCGTACGTCGCGTGCGTATGAACCGGTAAGAGGTCCCTGCTCCATGCGCTGCATGATACCCTTAAGGATAGCTGGCATAAAGCGTGCATCGATAGAACCACCGACGATACTGTTTACATAAACGAGCTTACCACCCCACTCCAGCGGATATTCCTCAACGCCCTTAACGGTCATCTTGAACTCCTGGTTGCCAAACTTGAACATATCGGGCATGGGCTTGCCTTCCTCATAAGGCTCAACGATGAGGTGTACCTCACCGAACTGACCGGCACCACCTGACTGCTTTTTGTGACGATAATCAGCGCGGGCAGCCTTTGTGATGGTCTCACGATAAGGAATCTTGGGCTCCTCAAAGTTGATCATCATCTTATCGTTGTTCTCAATGCACCACTTGAATGTACGCAGATGGAACTCACCCTGTCCGTAAAGGATAACCTGACGGAGCTCCTTGGACTGCTCAATTACGAGTGTGGGATCCTCCTCACGCATACGGTTAACTATGGACATCATCTTTTCCATATCGGCCTCGTTAACGGGCTTGAGTGCACGTGAGTACTTGGAGTTAGGATACTTGATAAAGTTGAATGCACGGTCAGCGCCCTCATTCAGGGTATTGCCAGTACGTACATCCTTAAGCTTAACGGTGCAGCCTATGTCGCCCGGAAGCAGTTCGGGAACCTGAACACGGCTGTTGCCCTGGCTTACAAATATCTGGGCTACGCGCTCCTTTGAGCCACGGTCGGCATTAACCATATCCTGACCCTCGTGAGCCTTGCCGCACATTACCTTGAAGTATGATACTGCGCCGATATGCGGCTCGATTGTTGTCTTAAAGAAGAAGAGTGATGTGCCCGATGCATCAAGCTTAACAACATCGCCCTTGGTATCCTTAACCTCCTTGCCCTGAACAGGTGACGGAGCTACATTACCCAGGAACTCAACCAGACGGCTAACGCCTACGTTGGGAGCTGCAGCTGTGCATACAATGGGGAACAGGCCGCAGGTCTCAATACCCTTGCGGAAACCGGCGCGGATCTCATCGATTGAAAGCTCGCCCTGGTCAAAGAATTTCTCCATCAGGACCTCGTCGTTCTCGGCTGCGCTCTCTGTTACGGTATCGCGCATGGTCTGAGCCTTGTCGGCAACAGCACCGGGGATATCCTCGGCCTTGAATGCTGAACCATCGGCAAATGTGAGCTTCTGGTTGAGCAGCACGTCAATGATGCTCTTGAATGACGGACCGGCCTGCTCGGGGAACTGAATTGGTACGCAGGTTGTGCCGAATGTAGAACGGATCTGCTCTATCACGCTGTCGTACTCGCACTTGTCGCTGTCAACGTGGTTGATTACAAAGAACGCGGGCTTGTTGAGCTTCTTAACCAGACGATAGCTGTTTATAAGGCCTACATCAACGCCGCGTGAGCCGTTTACTACCAATATTGCGGAATCACATATATTCAAAGCTGTAACTGCCTGACCTGAAAAATCATCGGAACCCGGGCAATCAAAGAAATTGAACTTTTTGCCGAACATCTCTACAGCAAATACTGTTGAGTACACTGAATAACCGTACTCCAGCTCTACTGCTGCGGTGTCACTTACTGTGTTCTTTGCGTTTACTGAGCCACGGCGCTTTATTACGCCGGCCTCAAAAAGGATACTCTCGGTCAGGGTGGTTTTTCCTGATCCGGCTCCGCCAAGTATGGCGATGTTCCGGATGTCTTCTGTTTTATAATTCTTCATATGCTTAATATTGATTTGTCAATTAGGTTTGCCCTCTTTTTTACAAGGCACGCAAATTTATTTATTTATGGTATAAACTCCAAATATTGCACTCGATTTGTTTGCTACCTCAAGCAAAGAGGGAGCTGATTATGGTATCGGAGATGAAGAAGGCAGTCTCGGAGAGGTGCAGGTGCGTGGCGGTGCAAATTAGAGCACCAGTTTTCAGGTAGGGAGCAGCAGCGATCAGGAGTTTGGTGCGGTCAGAAGTGGTGAGAGCAGAGAGGTTTAAGCCTTTTGAGGTACGAAGGGCTAGCATGATTTTCTCGTTGTAGAGATCGGTATCGGACAGGTTCTCGATTTCAAATAGCGGTTTGCCTTGCTCTATTCCTGATATGTAAGCATCAAGATCATTTGGATTCCATTGGCGGGAACGGCCGTTGTATGAATGGGCTCCGGCACCGATACCCAGGTATGGGGTTCCGTCCCAGTAGCTGCTGTTGTGGCGGGAATGATAGCCGGGCTTGCAAAAGTTGGATATCTCGTAATGCTCAAAGCCGGCACTGCGCAGGTGGCTGCACATGCGCTCATACATGGCGGCGCAGGTGTCGTCATCGGCAGGGACAATACGGTTCTCCCGGCGCATGCGGTCCAGCGGGGAGCCCTCCTCAAAAGAGAGGCAGTATGACGAGATATGCTGAACGTTCAGGCTTGTGGCGGTTTCAAGATCCCGCTGCTGGAT
>CACWIN010000073.1 GCA_902760965.1 uncultured Bacteroidales bacterium
ATTACTAATACTTTTTGTGAAATAAGGATTCTCAGTGGCAGTGCCAAACGGAACCGTCCCCTTTGGCCCGAAAAGAACCGTCCCCTTTGTGCCCCTATTGTGCGCTTTTGTATCTTTGTAAAAAAATGATGTTTTATGAAAAGGTGTAAGAACGGATGGATGGTACCGGTAATCATCATCATTGTGAATGTGTGCGCAATATGGATAAGGTGGAGCGCCCTGCCCCATGTGCTTCCGGCCCACTTTGACCCCGCAGGCAATGCCAGTGGCTCCATGGACAGGACAACGCTGATATACTACCCCATTATCAGCCTCATGCTGTGCCTGGTTACATACGGTATTTATACCCTGGCCAACAACATATTCAAATTAAAGTCCGATGAAAAGGGCCTGCGCATGTGCGGACTCCACGTGTTTGCATCATGCCTGGCACTCACAATCCTAAGCTCAACAATGGTCACGCTAACAATGGGTACCTGCCCGCTGTTCATGTTTGCCGAGCCGGTACTCCTTATAGCCGGAATAACCACCCTGATTGTCTGCCTTATTAAAGCTAGAAAGTAGCAACAAAACCACCACGAGCCGGGAGCGTAAGCTTACCGGCGGGAACGTTATTCTGAATATTGAATCCCATGCCGGGTTTGTCACCCTTGTCGGTAATCAGCATTGACAGCGTTACATCCTGCCCTATCCTTGAAAAATCCGGCTCTAAAATAATCTCACCACCCTCAGTGCCGTTAATGCCTGCAATGTACCAGGTGTCACCGCATCTGCGTGCAATCACAGCACTCTGACCGGGATATCCAGCCAGCAAACGCGTATCATCCCAGGCCGATGGCAAACCACTCAGCAGATCCTTCACAGGCTCCGGCAGACCCAGATAGGCCTCCGGCCGGTCAGCCATATGCTGCAGTCCTGACTCAAACAGAATTGGCAACGCCAATTCATGACAATCGGTAGTGATATGCGGATTCTGGCTGTCAGTGAATGTGCAAGGCGTATAATCCATAGGGCCTATTACATTACGTGTAAACGGCAAAGTTGCGTTATGAGCAGCCGCAGCATTGGTCATACGGCGGTTATTGTTGTACCACTCGGCACCATAGACTGATTCCATAGACATCAGATTAGGCCAGGTACGGCTCCATCCGCGCGGAATTGTGCATCCGTGAAAATCCACCAGCAGATGATGACGCGCAGCATCCTCCAGAATATCCAGATAGTAGTTCACCATCTCCTGGCCGTCGGGCAGGAAGAAATCAACCTTAATTCCGGTTGCGCCCATCTGCTCCAGACGGGTCATCTCCTGCTCGCGGGCCTCACGGGTACGCAAGCGGTCCTGCGGTCCGGGAGCACCGGGACCTATCCACGATGTGCCGGAATTATACCACAGGTTTATCTTAACACCGCGTTCACGGGCATAGGCCATTGCATCCTCTATATTGCCACCGTTAGCCATCTCATCCCACTCCCAATCAATCAGACTGTAAGGCCAACCCATATCGTGAGCCAGGTCAATATACTCCTTAACCTTCTGGAAGTCCTTTGAACTATGGTTGTAAGCCCAGTAAATCCACGATGAAACGCCCGGTTTTATCCATGAAGTATCCTGAACCCTACACACATCGGCCATATCGGTCACAAGCGTGGATTCAACTATATCGGCCAACGATCCAAGCATCAGTATTCTCCACGGATGGACCATGCCTTCATCTTTATCGGTGTAAGTCACTGTGTATTCCTGCCCATTGCATGTAAGATATGAGCAACTGTTCCCGTGCAAAACGCCGGACTCGGTAATAAGTCCGAACAAGCCGTCACCGTATTCCACAAGTGCCGGATAATTGTATTTGCCGTCAACAGCCGATGTACTCTCGGGATAGAACCCCTCATAATCCGTCTTTTGCCTCTGCAACCAACGCTTGGTACCATCAGGAATCACATACGATACATATTCATCGCCATCACCAAAACGGAACGCAACACCGTCATTCGCCACCCATATGGTCATAAACTTTGGACCGGATTCACAGGACATAACCTTAAATACATTAGAACACTCCTTGCGTTTGCCGGACATCATCCGATACTTACTCTCTACTGGCTCAACAATCCTGCTTGAACCCGTCAACGGGCTCATATCAATCCTGACCGTCTGGACTAACTTATTATTATACTTGACGGTCATTGTGCTGTCATCAACAGTCACGCAGATTTTCTTATCGGGCGAATAAACCTTGGCTGTATTAGAAAAACACCCCGTTAATAGCAATACTCCTAGCAACGTTGCAACTGAAAACAAACTTTTTCTCATAATCATATCTTTCTTTTTTTCCTACTCGTTTATTCTAACCACTGTCTTCTTTCCGTTCCTGATGAATATTTCATTTCCTTGCGGACGGCTGTCAAAGCGGCGGCCCTGCATATCGTAATAGGTGTCGGCAGGTAGGCTATGCTGCAGAGTTCTGACAACAGTCTCCTTATCCTCAGTGATGTTTTGGAAGAGACCCCAAACACGATGCTGACGGTAGGCCTCGGCGCTGCCGGCAGGAACGATGAGGAGGGTATGGAAGTCATTGAAGATGTTATCAGTGTTGGCCACGGCGGGCGGTACACTGCCGCGGAACTCCAGCCTGTCAATCCTAGTGCTGCCTACAAAGACGCTGTCGCCGATGCTGTCAATGGACGCGGGTAGCGTCAGTTCGTGCAGGCTCGGACAATCGTAAAAGGCCGACTGTTCAATAGTCGTGATGCCCTCGCCAAGGGTTACTTTGTCCAGCGATGTGCAACCCCAGAACACTTCATCGGGCACAGAGACCATAGTACCCGGCAGTTGGGCGGTGGTGAGGCTATGATTGTCGCCGTAGGCCAACGTACCCAACGTGGTGAAGCCATCGGGCAGGTTAAGGTTGGAACTCAGCAAACTGTCGTACTGGAAGGCGAAGCCATCAATCATCTTAAGCGTGGAGGGGTAGTTGATATAGCGCAGGTTGCCACAATAACGGAAAGCGCAGTAGCCTATCGTATCCACACCCTCGCCAAGTTGGACGAACTGGAGATTGCTGCATCTGGAAAAAGTCCAACCTCCGATGGTGCTGACGCTGCCGGGGATACTCAACGACCGGATGGAGTCGCAAAAAATGAAGGCTGCGACGCCGATAGTGGTCAGACCGGCAGGAAGCTCCAGCAACGCGGGGCCGGCGCAATGGTAGAAGGCTTCGTTGCCGATGGCGGTCAGGCCGGCGGGAAAGTTGATCTCGGCCAGCAGGGTATCATTGAAAAAGCAATCGTCTGGGATTTCGGTGACGCCTTCGGGAATAGTGATGGAAGTCAGGCTATAGCACTTGCCGAAAGCGTATTCGCCAAAGGATTTGATGCTGTCGGGCAGCGTTACCGAGGTAATCTCCGTGCAGTGGTAGAACGCGTCGTGGGCCACCTTAGTAACGGCGTGCATAGTGCCGTCAAAGGGCACCGAATCGGGCACCACCACGTCACCCGTCGGTTTCTCGTAGCCAAACCACGACTCATCGTTATACTCGTCGTAGTACGGCCACATAGGTGCCACCAGCATGGCGTCGCCCTCCGAGTTGATGATGTAGTACAGCGTTGTCCCCTTGTAGGTGTAACTGAACACATTGCCAACAACTAACTTATAGGTGCTCCAAACCTCATCAGCCTTATATTCACTGAGAGCCGATTCCTTGACATGAATGGTACAACCGGCAGGGATAGAGCCTTGGGGCATAGAGGGAGGAATATCGGCATCAATATAGACATCTGCAAGTTTACCGCATCCCTTGAAAACTCTCTCTCCTATCCTGTTTATGCCACCGCCCATATATACGATTTCAAGATTGGAACAATTGGCAAATGCATCATCCTCAATCTGACTGATACAATCCGGCAGTCTGACTATGGTCAAACTGTCAAAACCTTCAAAAGAGCTCTTTCCTATTGCATTCACGCCCTCTGAGGGTATGACAGAGTAATTGCAGCCCTGAACAAGACGTCCGGTACTTGTCTCAATAATCACATTACTGCCCTCGGGAGAGTAAAAGAACGTGCTTTTTTCACTTACAGTTATCTTTTTAATACTATTTGTATGACCAAAAGCCCCATATTCTATTTTCTTTACGGATGCCGGGATGTATATGTCTGACAAACACTGGATTCCATAAAATGCATAATACCCTATATTTTCAACTGTTTCAGGAATAGTTAAGCCACTACAGAATTTGTCATTCATACAAAAGGCTTCGTCAGCTATCTTTTTTACAGGATATACAACACCGTCAATCACTGTACTGTCAGGTATGATTATATCGATAGAATCAGTTGACCTGACAACATCATACAGGACAGCGCATCCCTCAGCATCAAGCCGGCATATGGCATCACCGTCCCTGCACTTGTCATCGTAATCCGGATAAATACCTATAATTGCTTCCTGTTGGCTGTTAAAGCTGTAAAGGCCCTCTACACAGACAGCATCGGTAAGATAGAACCCATCACCGTATCCACTCCATCCCATATTGAAATGGAAATAACCTTCACTGTCATAACCGTCACAGACAAACCCATGACCTCCCAAGTCACCTATGCCACCATATAGAACAGGACGCTCTGCATCCAGTTCGGCAGCTATTACACTGTCCCAGTTCTCTGTCAATTTTTTTTCTATCCTTCTTGCCTGAGACGAGTAATTGAAATAGGCCATAAGGGCTGGAGAAATCAAACAAGTAATTGCTGCGCCGATAGGATAATTCAAATCTACCGACATTCCGCAATCATACATCAGTTTACTGACAGCATCAATCTTAGCCTGAGAGCTATCGGCCGTATAAGTAAGCGCCATATTGCCCCAGTCATATACTGATTCATTGAAATCAACATACAGGGTATTGTCATACGCGTTGCGGTGTGAGCCGTCACCTCTCTCAGGCCAGCGCCAATAGTTCATTATCTGAGCCATCGCGCATGCCGCACATCCGGCATAAGTCTTACGTCCGTCTACTGTGGGACACAACCTGTTGTATGGCTCATCCTGATTCCATTTGGTCTTTATCATAGGCTCCACAATCACGGTTCCCACAGGACTGCTGTTCTTAAGCACATATCCTGAAGGAGCCATATTCTTACGAGCATAATCTATCTGCTGGCGGTATCCGGAGAGTATATCTTCCTGTGCGGGAGACATGTTGTCTGCGTCAAAACTGCCTTCATATGAGTAGGCAAGGACAGGCTTTGCGGTACGTTCATCGGCCGATACTATGACAAAACCGCCGCCCTGACGGTTAAAGACATAGAAATCATTATCGGAGCCGGTCTGTGCCGTATAGGCAATATCAAGGGCCTGATTTCCTCTGGATTGGGCATTCATGGAACTACCACTACCTGAAAGGAACTGTAGAGCAATACTTGCGGCCTGATCCTCACTCACAGGCTGCGCGATACATATTGCCGCAACTGACAGCATTAATGTGAACAACAATAATCCTTTTTTCATATATCAATTATTTTTGATTTTTCCTACTCGTTTATTCTAACCACAGTCTTCTTTCCTTCCATGATGAATATTTCATTTTCTTGCGGACGGCTGTCAAGGCGGCGGCCCTGCAGGTCAAACCAAGTCTTTACAGATTTGTCAGCAGGGAAACCTTCCTGCTTGTTGTCGATGCCGGTATTGTCATCGATCGTGAAGATATAATCCTTGATGCAGCAATCGTTGACCCCAATGGGTCTTGATAAGCGGCTCCACGGCCGTGCGCCCGGCACGGGCAGGGTACGGCTATCTGCCGAAGCGATGACGTATCCTCCACCCTCCATGTTGAAGGCGTAAATCTTTTCTGCCTCAACGGGGGCGGCATCAAGTTTCATGCCGCCACCATTGGCCGGAGCGGCCATATTGCGGGACTGAGCAAATGACTTTCCGCGGTTCATATACTGCATGGCGCGCTCCATTGCCTCCTGCTCTGTCAATTGTTGTGCGTAGAGTGTCACAGAGCAGCAAATAACGGCTGCAAACGTCATCAATTTCTTTTTTATTTTCATTGTCGTCAATGTTGAAATGTGCAATTATTGTGCGTTAAATAGTCCGCTACTCGTGAAAGAAGCTTTTTATTTATTCTTACCTTAACAAAGGTAGATATTTTTCCTTAAAAAGCTTATAATAAACACTAAAGAATAATCATAAAACGCAGGTTAGAGCGAAATAAAAAGAGGTGCCACAAAAGGCACCATAAAAAGAAAGAGGCGCTTTTGCGTCTCTTTTTTTTGTGGTGCCACCGGGAATCGAACCAGGGACACAAGGATTTTCAGTCCTTTGCTCTACCAACTGAGCTATGACACCAGAAACATTTGTTTCAAATGC
>CACWIN010000074.1 GCA_902760965.1 uncultured Bacteroidales bacterium
GGTTATACGCATGAAAGTATATTGCGCCATGCTGGACTCTTTTGCCAGCGAGCAGGCCGCCCGTGTGATTGCCATGCAGGCTGCCACCGAGAATGCCGATAACCTGATTGGCGAGCTTACACTTCAATACAATAAACTGCGCCAGCAGGCCATTACCAATGAGATTCTGGACCTTGCTGCGGGCGCCCAGAATAATTGATGATACTATTGGCTGTTAGCTGTTGGCTATTAGCTATTAGCATTCGGGCCATAGGCCCGCTCAAATAGTATTAAGCCAATAGCCAAAAGCCAATAGCTAATAGTATATAAAATGGAAATGAGGATAGAGAGCCTGGCGCTGCACTACGTTGGCAACCAGGCCAATGAGGAGCCGTTTGTATGCTCCAAGAAACTGTTTACGCTGAGTGAGGATATGAACACCCTGCTCACCGAGTACTTTGTGGGCTCGTTCAAGAGTGAGGAGCGTTTTGTGTTCCATGATGACATGGGGCTTGAGAACAACCGTGTCTATAGACTTGTATCGGACATATTCGATAATCCGGGCATGCTCTATGACTTCTCGGTCGATTTGGCCACACACCTGTATGAGAACTGCCAGCACCCCAAGATCAAGGGCGGCGATTTTATAGTGGCACATATTACGGGGATTGGCATCGGCCATGACATCAATGAGGCTATAGGCCTGTTCAAGATAGAGAACAAGGAGACCTTCCTTACCTTTGAGCATGATGAGGATGGTTTTGACATTTCACCCGTGGACGGCGTGAACCTGCGCCGACTTGACAAGGGCGCGCTCATAATGAACTACGAGCGCGAGAAAGGCTACATGGTGGCTGTGGTCGATAAGACCAACACCCAGGGTGCCAGCTATTGGATAGATGACTATCTGCACCTGATGCGCCGTCAGGACTCATATTTCCAGACTCAGAACGTGATGGAACTGACCCGCAACTTTGTGGCGCAGGAGTTGCCCAAGCAGTTCAACGTGAACCGTGCCGACCAGGCTGACCTGCTTAGCCGCACCATGGGATTCTTCAAGAATAACCCCAAGTTCGATATGCCCTCATTTGAGCAGCAGGTAATATCCCAGCCTGAGGTGGTGGGTATGTTCGATGATTACCGCAACCGCTACGAGCAGGAACGTCAGATTCAACTGCAGGACCAGTTTGATGTAAGTGAGGGCGCCGTGAAGAAACAGAACCGCCTCTACAAGAGCGTCATAAAGCTGGACAAGAACTTCCACATATACGTGCACGGCAGCCGCCAGTTGATAGAGCAGGGTGAGGACGAGCACGGCAAGTTCTACAAATTTTACTTCAACGAAGAATCCTGAGCCTCAGCACAGGGATCTGATCCTTTTGTACCCGATACGCATAAAAACGACGCATTAGGAAACGACCCTAATGCGTCGTTTTTTTTCATTTTGTGTCATTTTGAAGATTTGGAGTATTTTATTGGAGGTTCTGCAACATTTCTTGGTTCTGGCTCAAAACAATTATACTCCTCCACATAAGAAAGCGCAGATTTGATCAAGTCCATATCCAATGCAGATTCAATTTTTGAAATAGTCTCCAGACTAAGATTCTCTTTTCCTTTAAGAACCTTTGATACATATTGCTGGGAGCACTGCATTTTTTCGGCCAAAACAGCTTGAGTCAAATGCAATTCATCCATTCTGGAAAGCATTCGAATAGCAATGAACTGAGAATAGCGAAGCCAATTCTTATTAGCTCTACGCCACTCTGCCTCTTCCCTCCAATGCGATGGAGTAGAAGACTGATGTGCTTTAAGATAGTTTATAACCTTATCCATTATTGTGTTTGTAATAAATCAATAAAACCTTCAGCATCAGCAACTCCTTCTGAGATCAGATGATTCCGAACCATTTCCATTTTCTTTAATTCAGCAAGAGTATGCTCTCTTTCCTGCATTGTAGCGGTAAGTTTTATCGCTCCACCAGTGATGATATAGGCACTTCCTCCCACTTTTATAGCATATATCCTCAACCAGGAACTATGTTGAAATGATTTCCCTTTTGCTTTCTCCTTACCCAATGTGACATTTATGGTTCTGTAAGGTTCTAGCGGACGGAAAACCTGCTCCAAATTTGATTCTAATGCCAGGTCCAGAATTAAGCACTGCAATTTATCTGCTTCATCAATAGTCTCATATATTGCTTTATCAATATTGATAACTCTAAAGTGTTCGTTCAAATCATTCTTGTTTTGAAAGAAAAAATCACGAAGCCAAACAGGATCACTCCAGTGTTCAAATGCCTGATAAAAAGCATTCTCATCCTGGCCATCATATCTGACCGACCACAAACAATCTGGTATTATTGGATCAAAAGTCATATCATTTCTTTTCTGCAAAGGTACAATAAAGAAATTGAAAATACAACCGTTAAGTTGTAAAATAATATACAATTTAGATATATTCCCTTTTTGTACGCACAACACAAAAGGGAGGTCTAGATTTTGTCAAAACCCGTTTACTTGGTTCAGTTGTAAGACTTTAGGAGGTTTAATGGTGATACGGCTATCTGAATCAAAGACAGCTACTTTGTATTTCCCGTTTGGAGTATGGAATAACAACGAGTTGCCTTCCAGCCCATCAATCTGACAGGTGGATGACAGTGAAGAGGTGAAATTATATACAAACTCTCCTTGTGGAGTCACAATCCAGATATCCATTAAGGGATTTGTAAGACAGAGTAATCCGTTTTCAAGAACGTCATGTCTTACGTACAGAGGTCTGCTTTTATCGGATACAGGTTGAGGTTCTGCTGTTTCGGATAATCTGTATGCTGTGAACTGTTTGGTAATAACGCCATCGTATCCCATTCCTATCTGTTCAAATCCCTCTGTTCCAAAAATATAGTATTCGCCCCATGATAGATTGGCTATCTGATTTATATCCAATGGCTTATACTGCATGAATGATAACTCTCCATTTTCCAGATCCACTTTTGCCAGATGTTTGTTGGAGCGGGCTATCGCCATTCCGTCGGTTGCCCACAATTGATAGAAGGATTCCTTCTTTTGGGACAATTGTGTCTTATGCTGCAGTGTACCGTTGGTAGCATTATAAGTTGCCACAAACGGTAGCCCCTTAGCCTTTAACTGAGTATCATTGAGATTGCCTGTGTTAATCAGTACAAGTGTGTCCCCAAGCATATACAAATGCGATCTGGCCATCTCGCTCTTTTTTAACGGCGTTGACCAGACTGGATTCAACTCCTTGTCAAAACATAGAAGGTTTCTGTTATCGGCCATATAGTAATGCCCGTTACAGAGCAATACTTGAGAACTGAGACCGGAAACATTCGGGAGCAAACGTGTCTTACCGGTAGTTGTATCCAACAGATAAAGAGTCTTGTCTATTTGCAGTATAACATGATTGTCATCATCAATATTCTCTATTATCCCGATTCGGCTGTTCGGCTTAATAGCATTATTCCATAATGTAGAACCATCCTTTAACGATATTCCTTGATAATAACCTTCTCCGGTAACAATAAGGTTCTTATCATTATGTGCCAGAATCCGGACATAACTGTCAGATTCAACTATAGACATACTGTAACCTCTGCTTGTAGATGACAGAAGCGGTTCTTTACCTAATGATATAATCCGGTTTCCTGTTGTTATATCATAAATATTGATGTATCCCTGTCCAATATCAATAATTCTATCATCAGCGAAAGAAGCTTTTCCTCTTCGGTCAAACTTCAATTCATGACTCTTCAGTCCGTCTGATACACGATACACAACGCCTTTATCATATTTTTCATCGAGGTCAGTGCAGGCAATAAGGTACTTCCCATCGGATGACAGCTTTATCCAATAAATTGGATCAGGAAGGGAGAACTCTTTTATTACAGGAGCCTCTTGGGCGTTAATTCCCAATCCCATAATCATGCAGATTAAAAAAGCAAACAATGTATTCTTGTTCATAAATGATAGAGTCTTCTTTGTTTCGGAGCAAATATAACAAATTGCGTAAACATATTCGCTGTTTTATCGCCGCATTAGGGTCGTTTAATAATGTATCGTTTTAAAAAAAGGTGCCCCAATTGGGACACCTGTTTTTTTGCTGCGGGATGGAAACCTTAGCGAAGCGGTTTAATCGTGATGGTGCGCTGGTAGGGCTCGGGCAGGACGCGGTACTGGCGGAAGATGCCCTGGCAGGTGCAGCCTACACCGGATGTTGCGTAGTCAAGGTTCAGGGTAATATCGCCTCCACGCTGCAGCTGGTACTGATAGATGGCCTTGGTCAGGTTATCGGTAGTGCAGTCATATGCGTTGAAGTTGAAGTACTGATCCATTGAGAACTCCAGACCCTTGCCTGAGTTATCGGTCAGACGAACCCAGCGGTTATCGGTCCTGAGGCCATAATCCTGCGGGATGAGGTAGGGCTCAAACATATCATCCACTGTGGTCTTGTAAATGCCTACGCGGTATCCGCTCTTACGGTCAGGATATGATGCCTGAGGTCCGCGGCCGTACCATTCAACCTTGCTCAGTGACTTGTCCAGACTCATGGTTACGCCGATACGGGGCAGCCACTGCGGCATCTTGCCCATGGGGCTTACCTTATGACGTACGGTGATTGTTCCGTCGGCCTTGACCACCCAATGCCAGTCATTCTCAAAGCGGTTGTCGGTGGCGTTGGTGGAGAGTGAGTTCTCCTTCACGTCAATCACTACAGTTTCACTGTTCTTTGTGGCCTTGACCGATACAGGTGCAAGAGTCCTCTTATCCAGTGAGGCAGCATAGTAATGGCTGGCCAGAACGGTATTGGCGCCGATGTTACCATAACCCTGAATGGAGGGCTGGCCGGCATTGTTACCGTTCCATCCGTCAATCTCATTTGCCACTGGAGCACGCCATACATTCAGTGTAACGGGAGCCTTGAGCATCTCCTTGCCGTCAACGTTCATTGATTCAAGAGCACCGCTCTGTGCGTTGAAACGGTAGGTGAATCCCTGTCCGCTTACAACTATACCGTTGCTGCCCTGTGAAAGTGTTACGTTACCCTTTGCGGCGGGAACGGCTGGGGCGGGTTTGTTCCATGACTTGAGTTCAAACTGATCCCATGCCACCTCATGACCTGCCTTGGCCCAAACCTCATCTTTCTTAAGTGATGAGCTTATCTCCAGGCGGTACTCCTTGCCGGGCTCAATACGGGCGGGCTTGTGGAACGGTATTCTAACCATCTTTTTGGTAAGCGGCTCCACATCCAGATTCAGTGTGCCTGATTCTATAACTTTGTCATCGGCCATGAGTGACCACTTGGTGTTGTAGATTGAGGCGTTGGTAAAGTGGTTGCGGTTCCATACCTCAACGTTGCCGAATACAAGGTCAACCAGCGTGAATGAGAGCGGCTGGACGGTCTTCTTCATCTGCCACATCTCGGGCTGGGGTACGCGATTAGGCCAGATTGAGCCGTAGGTGCGGGCTCCCTGTCCGTATGTGTAGAATGTGCCCTGGTTCTGCTCCTCCTCAAAGTCAAGCCACAGGGCTGCCTTGGCGGGATCAAAGCTGCCGGGAAGCACTGCATCGGCAAATACGCCTACGTTATCGATCATGGCGTCGCAGATGTAGGGGTTGGCATCCTGACCGCATGATTGCTCGTCACGTCCTATGCAGAGTGACAGGGGCAGATTG
>CACWIN010000075.1 GCA_902760965.1 uncultured Bacteroidales bacterium
AGAAACTATGCCGAGATCAGTAAATCACGTTGCTTCAAGAGCAAAGAGAAAGAAAATTTTAGGTCTTACCAGAGGTTACTTTGGTGCAAGAAAGAACGTCTGGACCGTTGCCAAGAATACTTGGGAAAAGGGTCTTACCTATGCTTTCCGTGACCGTAAGAACAAAAAGAGAGAGTTCCGTGCACTGTGGATCCAGCGTATCAACGCTGCTGCCCGTCTGGAGGGTATGAATTACTCACAGCTGATGGGTGCCATTCACAAGGCAGGTATCGAGATTAACCGTAAGGTTCTGGCCGACCTGGCTATGAATAATCCCGAGGCTTTCAAGGCTATCGTTGCTAAGGTTAAATAAAGCGTTTACGCTTTAACCTTGGCTATTAGCTGTTAGCTGTTGGCCAAAAGCCAAGAGCCAAAAGCCAAAGTTAAAAAAAGAACCGGAAGTGTTTCCGGTTCTTTTTTTTTGTTACTTTTGTACAACCGCACCGGGTTAGATCGGGAGACTCATCAACAAAAACAGAGAACCGGGATTGCTTCGGCATCCAATGGCGGGCCACGCCCCGAAAGGGGTAACCTTAGGTCGGTGGATTACAAAGGAGGTCGGGCGCTCAAAACTTTTTTTCCGGAGTTCTCATCACATCACCGGTGCGGTTTTTTTATAATAATTCGGACATCATACGGATTATTTTCATAAATTTGTTGCCTAAATTGTATTTACCAACTAATTATATTCACTGCTTATGAGAAAAGCTTTACTCCTGTTTTTTCTTACAGTTTCAGGCGTATCTGTTGCTGTAGCCAATGATTATTTTGCATGGGCAGCCAGATTTGACAACCTTGAAGTAGGTTATGAATTTCCTGTAGTGTCACAGTCAGGTGATACTCTTAGGGACGCTATGGCTAAAGTGGAGATTGACAAGAACAATCCCTCAAACAAGGTCCTTCATGTTACTACGGGGTCTACTGCCGGTCTGGTCATAATGTCCACTCCCAATAACATGCAACCTAAATCCATTGTGAATCAGTATCAATACCTTTATGCTAAGGTTATACGCGACAGTAATGATACTGCGGCTGCATCGGCCGAAATCGGCATATATATTGGAAAGTACAGCGCATACAAGAATACCGGACTTACTGATTTCTCGGTTCAGGAATGGAAAGAATATATATTTACTCCTCTCAAGCTTGAAAAGACCAGCATTACAAAACAGATGCGTTTTGGTATTAATGCCGCAGGCGCCGATTATTACATTGACGATATTTGTTTCCTTACATCGGAGGATGCTTTTGAAAAGGAGCGTGCTGCAAGAGAGGCAGCTATCAGGGATTCTTTGGCTAAAGAATTCTATGAGACTGCTGTCAAAATGATAGACCGGAACATTGCATATGATTTTGAGGATTATGAGTTAGGTACTGAGTTTGTAGTATATCAGATTAAAGGCACTACAACTATTGAGGGGGCAAAGGCAGTCGTTGAGCTAGATCCTCTGGATGCTTCAAATAAAGTGCTGCATGTAACCACTCCAATTGAGGGCGGATATGTTGAGTTGGATAATCCTCGTAATCCGGGCGCAACAAGCCCAATGCTTGTAACTGCACTTTTGGAGAAATATCCCGAGGTTAACATTAAGTTTTTAAGATCCAAGTCCGACAATGTGACCGGCAATGCCAATTTTGAAATTGCCTGGGGCGGATCGTATGCATATAACGATGCTCCTGCAAACTCGGTTAGTTCAAGCAAATGGGTTGACAATACTTTTGCACTCAGCCTGAAAAAGAAATCGCTGTCCAAAAAAATGCGCATTGGCTTTGTAGCCACAGGTGCCGATTACTATATTGATGATATTACCTTTATAGATAAGGTGGCTTATGACATTGACGATCCTACCAAGACTGTCCGTTATTGGGCCGACAAACTTGGAAAGAACTTTGGTACATGCGTTAATCCCGGAATCAGTACCGGCGATCTGTTTGGCAAGACTGTAGCAAATAACTTCAATATGGTGGTTCTTGAAAACGCCATGAAGTTTGATGCAACTGAGCCTCGTCGTAATCAGTTCAATTATAATGCTGACGGTGTTGTAAGTTTTGCCCAAAACAACAATATGAAGGTTCGCGGTCATACCCTTACCTGGCATGGACAGAATCCTGATTGGGTTGCCGATGCTATTAATGCTAAAAAAACTGCATCCGAAAAGAGACAAGAGGCAATAAAGATTCTTAAGAATCATATCTACAATGTTGTAGGTCACTGGAAGGGCAAGATTGCAGAGTGGGATGTAGTAAACGAGTGTCTCGAAGAGAATGTAGGTCGTGCTGTAGGTGCTGGTTATACCACCCGTAGCTGGTCTGTATGGTACACTGGTTTTGGAGGTGATGATTACATAGATTCCGCGTTTGTATGGGCACACCAGGCGGATCCTGATGCCAAGTTGTATATCAATGATTACAATATTGGTCATTGGGGCAACGGTCACTATGAGAACGGCAAGACACATGCCATGTACAATCTGGCCAAGAGACTTAAGGACGCCGGCATTCCGATTGACGGTGTAGGTATGCAGACTCACACTTCGGTAACCGGACTTCAGCCCGATCAGATAGAGGAGACCATAAAACAGTTCCAGGCAATAGGTCTTAATTGCATAATAACCGAGATGGATATGCCTGGTGGTGAGGTGCAGGACAAAAAATGCGTAAGGGAAATATCGGCCGAGGAACTTAGGATACAGGCCCAAAAATATGCCCAGATTGCAGACATTATGCTTAGGTATGACAATGCTCCTACACTTTTGGTTTGGGGTGTTGTTGACAACAGGTCATGGCTTGATGGCAGCGAGGGTACAAAACCGTTGCTCTTCTTTGCCGACTATTCACCTCATCAGGCCTATATTGAAATGCGTAAGACATATCAGAAGCATGCTTATATTAACGACTTGATTGCCGGTGTTGATCCTGTCTTTGACGATGATGATCCTGAAGTTTCAGATCTGTTTGAATTTGAATCAAAGACAATCGATGTGCATGACATTACAGGCCGTATGATTGCAACGGGCGTAACTCTGGATTACCTTTATGAGTTGCCGGAGGGTCTGTACTTTGTAGGTGGTAAAAAGTTCCTAGTTACCAAGTGAGCCAAGGGCTCGCTGGTAACGGCGGGCATTGGCATTGTGCTGTGACAGTGTAGTGGCAAAGTTGTGATAACCTGAGAAATCCTCTTTTGCGCACATATACAGGTAGTTGTGCCTGGTATAGTTCAGCACGGCATCAATAGAACGGGTATTTACAAAACGAATGGGCGCGGGAGGTAATCCCGCGTTCTTGTATGTATTGTATGGGGAGTTGACCTCAAGATGCTCTTTCAGCACACGTTTGGGCCTTTCGCCTCCCAAGGCAAATATTACGGTAGGATCAGCCTGGAGCAGCATGTTTCTCTTAAGGCGATTCATGTACAGGCCGGCAACTATGGGGAGTTCATCGGATTTTGCAGTCTCTTCCTCAATAATCGATGCCAAAGTCATGACCTCCTGCTCGGTCAGTCCCAGTGATGCAGCCTTGCTGCGGCGGGACTCGTTCCAGAAACGGTCACGTTCCTTGACAAGACGTTTTATAAGGGCATCGGCCGATAAATTCCAATAAACCTCGTAGGTGTTGGGAATTATCATGCAGAATATTGTTGCCTCCGTGTAACCCAGCGAATCCAGCAAATGTGCATCAGTAAGGCGGTTGGCAATAGTTACGGAGTCAATCATGACCTGTGATGATATGTTGCGTATCATTTGTCCTACTGTACGTGTGCTGTTAATTGTAAGACGGACCGGAGTCTGAGCCCCGCCCGAAAGCATGTCGGCAACCTGTTTTGGGGTAGCTCCACTCTTTACGGTATAGCACCCGCTATGAATGTTGTTGCTATAGTTCCTGTGGTTAAGAAGCAATCTTAGGGCTTTTGTCTTGGCATCAGGGTCCGATTCTTTAATACCTGCTATAATGCTCTGCTGCGTATCGCCGGGACGTATGTAAATCCGGTAATCCTGGCAGACGGATACAGGAATTGAAAACTGCTTGTAACAATACACGGCAAATGTCGCAGCTACTGTCAGAATAAGTGCAGTTATTATGATTAATACCTTCTTTAAAGACATATAGTTCCATTTATTTTCAGCAAAAATAGTGATAATGTGGCTTATGGCGCTGGATTTTTCCTATCTTTGAAGCACGCATACAAACAAAATCCAAAATATTGTAATGAAAAAGGTATTGTTCCTGCTTTCACTGACGGCAGCCCTGTCAGTAAGCGCCAAGAATGAAGTTACGGTTAATGTCCATGCCGACAAACCGGGTGCAACAATCAACAAGAACATATACGGTCAGTTCTCCGAGCATCTGGGAACCTGTATATACGGAGGTCTGTGGGTAGGTCCCGATTCAAAGATACCCAACACCAACGGTTACCGCACCGATGTGCTTAACGCCCTTAAGGAACTAGAGGTGCCTGTAATGCGCTGGCCCGGTGGCTGCTATGCCGATGAGTATCACTGGATGGACGGCATAGGTCCTAAGGAGAACCGTCCCGTTATGGTTAACAACAACTGGGGTGGAATAGTTGAGGACAACAGTTTTGGTACACATGAGTTCCTGAACCTATGCGAGCTTATCGGTTGTGAACCTTATATCTCACTTAACGTAGGTAGCGGCTCTGTTGAGGAGGCAGCCAAGTGGATTGAGTATATGAACGCCGCCGATGGTCCTATGGCAAAGCTGCGCAAACAGAACGGCCGTGAGGAGCCCTGGCACGTAAAATACATTGGTATTGGTAATGAGGCATGGGGCTGCGGCGGTAACATGCTGCCCGAGTACTACTCAGACATATTCCGTCGTTACCAGACCTACTGCCGCGACTTTAACGGCACTCAGCTCTTTAAGATTGCCAGCGGTGCAACAGACTATGACTATGAGTGGACCGAAGTCCTGATGAAGAAGGTAGGCTCAATGATGAATGCCGTATCTCTTCACTACTATACCGTATCTGGTTGGGTAGGTGCCAAGAAGCCCGCTCTTGACTTTACCGATGAGGATTTTTACTGGTGCCTTGGCAAGTGCCTTGGTATAGAGCCCGTTATCCAGAAGCATCTGGCCATAATGAGCAAGTATGATCCCGAGCACAAGACTCCGCTGCTGGTTGACGAGTGGGGTACATGGTGGGAGCCCGAGCCCGGCACACAGCTCTATCAGCAGAGCACCATGCGTGACGCTCTTGTAGCATCACTTTCACTTGACGTGTTCCACAAGTACTGTGACCGCATCCAGATGACCAACATAGCCCAGGTTGCCAACGTGCTCCAGTCAATGATCCTGACCAAGGATGACAAGATGGTGCTTACTCCCACATACTGGATATTTGATATGTACAAGCCTCACATGGATGCAACCTACATCCCCACTGACCTGGAGGGTGTTGAGGTTAAGCTTACTCCCAACGAGCGTTATGCCGCCAATCCTGATGAG
>CACWIN010000076.1 GCA_902760965.1 uncultured Bacteroidales bacterium
ATGGCGTAACACCAACACAGGCAAGGCCGCAGCTGAGCTGTCTGACCTGTTCGTGTTCAACGTTCCTCTGCGCTGGAGCATCTCACATCTGTATCAGGCCATCCTGGACAATGAGCCGCACGTAAAGGATATTGATTTCCTGACCACTCTGGCTGGTTTCATCCACTGGCAGCTCACCGGCAAGAGAGTTCTTGGCGTAGGTGATGCATCGGGTATGATTCCCGTTGATCCCGCTACCAAGACCTACAACGCCACTATGGTCGAAAAGTTTGACAAGCTGATTGCCACCAAGGGTTATCCCTGGAAGCTGCTTGACATTCTGCCCAAGTCACTTGACGCAGGCCAGGATGTAGGCGTACTGACTGAGTCCGGCGCACGCAAGCTGGATATTACCGGTCACCTTAAGCCCGGTGCTCCCATCTGTCCTCCCGAGGGAGATGCAGGCACAGGTATGGTTGCCACCAACGCAGTTCGTCCGCGCACCGGTAACGTATCGGCCGGTACATCATCATTCTCAATGATCGTGCTTGAGAAGGACCTTAAGAAGCCTCATGAGGTGATTGATATCGTTACCACTCCTGACGGAAGTCCCGTGGCTATGGTTCACTGCAACAACTGCACAAGTGACCTGAACGCATGGGTCAACCTGTTCAAGGAGTTTGAGGAGATAATGGGTATTCCCGTTGATATGGGACAGCTCTTTACCAACCTGTTCAATGTTGCCCTTAAGGGTAATCCTGACTGCGGCGGCATCATGAGCTACAACTATGTATCGGGTGAGCCTGTTACCGGTTTTGCCGACGGTCGTCCATTATTTGTTCGTTCCGCTAACGACAAGTTCAACCTGGCTAACTTTATGCGCGCTATCATAAGCGGCGCAATAGGTGTGCTCAAGGTTGGTAACGATATCCTGTTCAACGAGGAGAAGATCAAGGTGGACCGCATTACCGGTCACGGCGGTCTGTTTACCACTCCCGGTGTTGGCCAGAGGATTCTGGGTGCTGCCCTTAACTCACCTATCTCCTGCATGAAGACTGCAGGCGAAGGCGGTCCCTGGGGTATGGCAATCCTGGCATCGTACCTTATCAACAACAAGAAGAACCAGTCACTGGCTGAGTTCCTTGACGATCAGGTATTTGCCGGCGATACCGGAACATCGGTCGCTCCCACCCCCGAGGACGTAGCAGGTTTCAACGCCTACATAGAGAACTACAAAAAGTGTCTGCCCATTGAGGCTGCCGCTGTAGAATACAAAAAATGATGCCATTGGGGACGGTTCCGTTTGGCTCATTTGTTAAAAAATGAGCCAAACGGAACCAGACCGATGGTCAACTAACTAACTGATTAATTGATTATGATTAAGTTTTCCAAAGTTTTGTTTGCTGTTGCAGCTATTACATGCTGCATGTCTGTCAGCGCTGCAAAGCCCAAGTTCCCGCTTCTGCCAAGCGCACCTTATGACACTATCATTGACGGTCAGAAAGTAGCTCTTTACACTATTAAAAAAGGTAAGGTAGCTGCCCAGATAATCAACTACGGTGGTTTTGTGGTTGGTCTATATTCGCCCGATAAAAACGGTGAGTACGCCAATCTGGTTACACATTACGATGACATCCATCAGTACATGCGTTACAACATGGGTATGGTAGGTCCGGCCCTGGGTCGTTACGCAAACCGTATTGCCAACGGCAAGTTCACACTTGACGGCAAGGAGTACAACATTACAAAGAACAGCGGTCAGCACACTCTGCACGGTGGTGCAAAGGGCTTTGACCACACTGCTTGGAAGGTAGTTAAGGCCAAAAAGAACAAGCTGGTTCTGAGTTGCGTTCTGCCCGATGGTCTGGACGGATTCCCCGGCACTCTTACCACAACCCTTACCTACTCAATCACCAAGGACGGCGGTCTGCAGATCAGTTATGAGGCTACGACCGATAAGGCCACAGTGGTCAATCTGTCCAACCACACCTACTTTAATCTTGATGGCGTAGGCAATGGTGACATAATGGACCATGAGCTGATGATCAATGCGGGCTTTATTACCGAGACTGACCGCAGCAACATCCCGACAGGAGACTACGGTCTGGTTGATGACACTCCTTATGACTTCCAGAAGCCTGTTCGTATTGGTGACCGTCAGTACTCACCTGCTCCTGCCCAGCCCGGACAGGGTGGCGGCCGCGGTGGATTCGGCGGTGGCTTTGGCGGTTTTGGCCAGGTTCCCGAGGGTATGGTCCGCAACTATGACAACAACTTCTGCCTGATTCATACCGAGCAGGGCAAGGTTGAAAAGGTTGCATCGCTCTACTCTCCCAAGTCCGGTCGTTATCTTGAGGTATGGAACAACCATCCGGGACTTCAGGTTTATACCGGTGCCCGCACCGCTATTGCTCTTGAGTCACAGATGTATCCTGATTCTCCTAACCACAACATGTTCCCCAGCACGGAACTTCGTCCCGGTGAAAAGTATCAGCACACTGTAATCTACAAACTCTCTGTTAAGTAAATTTTAGATTTCTTTTTATGGGCCCTGCTTGCTTTGCTTGCAGGGCTTTTTTTCGCAGAATTGTTTGGTAGTTCTGTTTGTTTGTATTTACTTTGTATTGCAAAGTACTTTTCAAACTAAGATTCATTATGAAAGAACAGGAAATCAAGGAGACACTTAGCGATATCAGGAATATGATGGAACGGTCACAGAAGGTGCTTTATATTGACGGAGCATCGGGTGTAGTGGCCGGTTTGTGGGCTCTATTGGGCGCTGCAGTGGTCAGTTTCTGGGTTTATGGAAATTTCAGTCCGCTTTGGGGCGCTTGGATAAACACTATTCGGCACGGTTATGATGTGACTACTTTACTTATTGTTGCGGGAGTTTGCGTTGTGGTTTTTGTGGCGGCATTCAAGACTGTCTGGGGCATGTCCAAACAAAGGGCTGCGCGCAAAGGAATGGAGTTCACACTTGATGCCGGTGCCCGCCGTCTGCTTAAATCTTTCTTTACTATAATGATAGTGGGAGGGTTGGTATGCCTCACTCCGCTGTTCAATGGCCTGTACAATATGATACCCGGTATTATGTTGGTGTTCTACGGGCTAGCGCTTATTGTCATCTCGCCTATCGCATTGAGAATATCTGTAACCAAATATATTGGATATGTGGAGATATTTTTGGGTATTGTCGCTCTTGCCTTTGCGCCCTGGGGCTTGATGCTCTGGACTATAGGATTCAGTCTGGTTCACATAATATGGGGTATATGGTTCCAATTTGTATTTGACCGCAAGGACCGATGACAACGATCAACGATCTTGACAAGGCGTTCGAGAGCCGTGTGCGGCTGGGCATAATGTCAGTACTGACCGGAGCAGGGCAGTCCGATTTCAACACCCTCAAGGGGATGCTGGGCGTATCGGACGGCAATCTGGCCAGCCACATCCGTGCACTGGAGGAACTGGGCTACATTGAGACCATAAAACAGTTCATCGGCCGCAAGCCTAACACCTCCTACTCCGTTACCGATGCTGGCCGAAAAGCATTCAGCACTCATATTGAAGCATTAAGCTCACTCCTTGGTCTTAAATAAAACTGAAAACATCATGTGGGAATCATTAAAAAAGACATTCTGTAGTTATATCCGTTTCAGCGGCAGAGCCGACCGCAAGGAATTCTGGATATGGACCTTGGCAATGTTGGCAATATCATTTGTATTTGTCTGTATAATGGCCTTATTAGCCTTATTGTTTGAATACACACAAAATCCGGTGTTATCAGATATTTTTGCCGTAACCATTTCGCTGTTTGGACTATTCTGGGTCGTAATGTTCTTTCCTACACTCACAGTTATGGTACGCCGCTTGCGTGATGCGGGAATAACTCCCTGGCTGCTCCTTATTCCTGCAGCATTGGGCATATTCACATTCCTGGTACTTTTTGATCAGGCGCTTTACAATATGGATCCCAGCACCCCGCCCCACTACTCGGGAGTCTTTGCCTTCATTCTGACATCCGTCACAGCATTGGTGGGTATTACTTTTCTGATTCTTTTCTGCCTACCATCAAAATGTAATGATGTATATGAATACAATTTATGACAGAATCAAGAATCTGCTCCTGACGGTCAGAAAAGGTATTGAGAGGTTTCCGCTGACGGTGGCATTTGCAGTTGTGCTGACAGGATGCATGATGTTTCTTGAGTATAAAGGATATAATTATCCTGATGAGAAATGGAGGTTCTTTTTGTTCTGGTATCCTTCTACGGGGTTGCTGCTCTCACTCAGCCTTTCTCTCTGGCTTGAGGAGCATGCCGGCAAATGGGGATACAAAGTGGTGGCGGGACTGATTCATCTGGCATGGATAGGAGTAAGCGTATTGCTTATGTGCAATTATAAGATGACGGTATATGCACCTTACAAATATGTGATGATGGCTCTGATTGCAGCGCTGATAGTGTCATTACTGGTGCTCTCATTTTTTAAAAACAAGACAGATGTCGCTTTCTGGAACTTCAGCCTGCGTTCTGTCGGGGCAGTTGCAACAGCAATTGTGGTAAGCGGTATTGTCTGCGGAGGATTGGAACTGCTAATAGTTGCTATCGATAAGCTTTTTGGGGTGTTTGTAAGTTCTCACTGGTACAGCAATGTGGCCATACTCTGTTTCTGTCTGTTGGCGCCTATTCTGGTTATCCAGGGGATTCCCGGCGGCACGCTAAAGCATGATGATGAGCCGATACTCATGCCAGGCCTGATTGAGAATGCGGTCACAAAGCTGTTCATGCCTATCGCTGCGGCATACCTTGTCACTCTATACTGCTATGCGGCTAAGATACTGTTTACTTGGCAGCTGCCCGATGGTTGGGTATCGTGGCTGGTTACGGCTTCAATGGCAGCTATGGTGATACTATTCATGATGGTCTATCCATATATCGATAAGGCCTCTCAGAGCACATCGGGCTGGAACAGGATGGCTGTCAGGTTCATCACTGACCGGATGCCTCTCCTGATGCTGCCGTTGCTGCTGCTTATGAGCATCGGTATTGCCAGGCGCATATCGGACTACGGGATTACCATCCTGCGTGTTTATCTGGTGGCATTCAACCTGTGGTGCTATGCCGTGTGCATAATACTCATCATAAAGCGACGTGCCGGGATAATGTGGATTCCCGTATCATTGGTGCTGACATTTGCGGTCCTCACACTACTGCCTGTCAACGTATCGACCTGCGTCAGAAAGAATCTCACAAACAAGGTTAATGCCATACTGCAGGAGAATGGTTGGAACGGCGCAGCCATGAGCGATGATGAGTACGGCAAGTTTCTGAGTAAACTTGACTCATCTGTATCACATCAACTGGACAGCCGCATTGACTATCTCAAAAGTCAGTTCTCACGGCAATCTGCATCAAAGATGTGCTTGTATGAGTATAATACCGATTTGAAAAAGAATTGCATTAAGGATGAAATCCTGACAGTAGAACTGCCTGTAGAGTTTGATTATAACCGTTCATCAAGGACACTTAAGTATGAATTCCACATCCCGCTTTCCCAGCTACGGGCCTTGGAGGAAGAGATGACGCCTGACAATATCATTAAGGATGATTTCAATCATGTTGTCAGTCTTACCGGTACGCTTGTGGGGACATCGGCCAATGACACACCTGCCAAGGTCACACTGTTTCTAGACACCTTCCACCTGCGCCATGACGGCAAAGAGGGTTACATTAGAGTTACTGGTCCGCTGTTCTTTTAATTAAGGCATGATGCTCCTGGTAAAAAACATTTAATTTATGTTTCAAAGTATCAACATGTGATTTTTTTGTAATTTTGCACCTGAAAACTTTTTCGACAAAAGGACATCATTATTATTTCCAACCAAAAATACAAAAGAATGAAGAAACAGATCTTTACACTGGCTGTATCTGCAGCCATTGCCGCACTCACATTAGGCAGTTGTGCAACAATCAACACAGGAGCAGCACTTGCAGAAAAGGGTCCTATCGGACAGCGCATAGGTGAATCAAATAGCACCATTATTATGGGTCTCATATCACTAAATGCCAAGGATAATAACCTCCAGAAAGCCGCAGAAAACGGAGGCATCAAGAATGTTACTCAGGTGGAGTACATTGACGACCTGATTCTGGGTGGCATGTTAATCAAGCACACTACCCGCGTATATGGCGAATAATTCCATATTGCGTGGATATAAAGAAGAGGCCGACTAAAAAGCATTTTTTAGCCGGTCTCTTTTTTTGTTCATATGATTTGTTTCTCATTTTTACTTTGTGGATTTTGGCCGTATGAGTGTTTCTTGATGTCTCAACTTGCCTGAGCTAAGCTGCTCCATTGCATTGAGCCTGTTGCGCAAGCCTGTTTGAGCACATTATCGGCACTGTTATTATCATTTTTACTGATGCTGACGGCCATGTATTTCCTGATATTATGTGCCAAGGCAACCAGACCAAACTCCACTTTCACCTTCTCGTTTGACCTGAGCCTGAAACGCTTGAATCCGTGGTTGTACTTGATGTCGCCGAAGACGGCCTCCGGCTCTACGGGCCTGTTGCTGCGGTGGTACATGCCGCGTTCGCTTGTCAGCAGGCGCTTGACACAGGCCCTGTAGGCGTTGTTCCTGTGGTTGACCTCTATCACCCTCTGGTCAGACGCACCCTTGTAGCACATCCCGCGCAAAGGGCATCCGGCGCAGTTCCGGGCGCGGTATCTGCTGATGGTGGACACGTAACCGAGGTCTGACCTTACCGTCACGTCACCGATGTGCTCCATGTGCTGGCCCATCGGACACACATAGTAGTTGTCCTCTGCGTTGTAGTACAGGTTCTGGGTAAGGAAAGGGTTGTTGCGGCGGCTCCTCTTGTCCTCGGCATGGAACATGTTGTACTTGACATACGGGGTGATGCCTTCATCAAACATGTACTCGTAGTTCTGCTCGCTGCCGTACCCTGAGTCCGCACACACCTCTTCGCTCTGTTTCCCGTATCTGTCTTTGAAGGACTCAAGGAACGGGATGAGGGTGCCCTGGTCCGTGGGTCTCCAGAAGATGTCATAGTTGGTGATGAACTGGTTCTCGGTGGCTATCTGTATGTTATATCCCGGTTTGGTCTGGCCGTTGTTCATGGCATCCTCCTTCATGCGCATGAAAGTGGCGTCAGGATCCGTCTTGCTGTAACTGTTCCTCTCGCCCAGCGTGTCGAGCTTCTTCTCGTACTCCCGCATCTTGGGGGCCTTCTCGGTCTTGACCTTCTCCACGGCCTTGCGCAGCTTCCTGTCGCTGATACCTTGCTTGTCCATTTTGTCGAGTATGTTGTCCGCGCGCTGGGCCATCTCATCGGCGGTAAGCTCCTGCTCCTCATCGGCGTTCTCCATCGACAGCACCTTCTCGGCCGATTCAAGGACGGACTTCACGTTCGCTTCCAGCTTGGCCTTGTTCTTCTCCGTGCTGCCCTTCCAAACAAACGTGTATTTGTTTGCCGCCGATTCTATCTTGGTGCCGTCTATGTACTGCACATTCAGCGACACCAGGCCCTCGTCATGCAGAAGCACCACTATCTGGGTGAAGATGCTGTCGAAACAGCCGGACAGACGCTTGCTGCGGAAGAGGTTGATGGTACGGAAGTCCGGGGTCTGCATGCCGCTCAGCCACATGTATGCTATATTCTCCACAAGGAGTTTCTCCATCTGACGGCCGGAGTACACATTGTTCAGATATGCATAGACGATGACCTTGAGCAGCATCCTGGGGTTGTAACTGCTTGTCCCGCCGCCCTTGTATCCCGATTCGATGTCCGATATGTCGAGCCTGTCGATGATGGCGCTTACAACACGAGCCTTGTGGTTCTGGGGAAGATAATCGCCAAGACATGGAGGAAGAAGCAGACTGTCGTTGGGATTATAAGATTTAAAAACTACCTTTGTCATTGTTGTTTAGCTATTAGGCTTTTGGGCTGTTAAACTGTTTGTATATGGCTTGGTGGTACAACAAATATACAAATAATTAGCCAAACAACAATGGCTATTCCTTTGATATTCAAAAGAATAGCCATTATTTTTTATATTCCAACCACAAAACGAAGATGTCTTTGGTCAAACAAAAGAGGATGACTACTTTTTAGTCACCCTCTT
>CACWIN010000077.1 GCA_902760965.1 uncultured Bacteroidales bacterium
GACAAGCTGATCATTAGGCCTGCCATGCAAACAAAGATAAAGTACACAGCAAACAGCGACAATGGCTAACGCCACGAATCCCACAATCTGCCATTTATGCGGCAGCAAAGTAAAATGTTTCCTATAATCTTTCATATAACCAAATTACTCGTTATCACTCTTCATTACCACTCTCGATTGTATTCTTAGCCAGCACCTTTTTCAGGACCTGCGAATAAACGACAGCCAACAACGGGAACCAGGACAACAATCTCATGATCAGCACAAAAAGCTGTGCGACATATGCACGATTGTTCATAGTTCGGAACTGGTACAATTGCCACAGATTTTCTGACAGTCCACTAATCATTCCTACAACCAGATAGAATATTGCAAAATAAATCAAAATGCGTACCCTGATAAGGCGTATAAACTCATCCTCCTGCTTCTCTTTGCTCAGGCATATGAATATCAGGGCAATATATGGAATCAATATCATCAGTCGCAACAACGTTGAGTGTTTCTCATACATTTCATGTAAATGTCCGAATATCGCGTCCAGGATAACGATCGCAACAATCATTACCATTGAAACAATGAGAAGGTACCAACCAACTTTCTTATAATTGTTGGGAAGCAGAATCGATTTGTTGCCGTTTTCAATGCCCAGGCGTTTCAATACCTTAACAAGAATGATATAAATAACCATCGTGAAGTTCACAGAGCCGATAAAACCGATAATCTGACGTGTTATCCTGAATGCAGAAGACCCCATAATATCGGCTATAACATTCATACCCGCTAAATTCCGATTGAAAACAAAAGAATGAAGGGAACCATACATCATCTCCCCACTGGCTCTCAACACAAAATACAGGAACATAGCTATGGCAAGGGCGCGATAACGCACGGATGAAATATACTCATCCTCCTCTTTTTCTTTCGATAGGCATGCTATCATCAATGCAACCGAAACAGGAAGATGCAAAATCCCTAACCAATACAACCGATATGTATCACTGGGGTGTTCCAATGACCTGATGGTGTAAGCAAACAGACAATAATAAATCACAGCCAAAACACCGGCTGCAAACAAGGCCCCTGTCTGCCATCTGTGAGGCAAGAGCGTTAGATGTTTCCGATAATCTCTCATAATTGTAAAGTTTGACGCAACAAATGTAAAGCGCACTTTACAATATTCCAAGCAAATTTTACACTTTAACATTCATTAGGGGCACAAAAGGGACGGTTCTATCTGTGCCCTTTTTCCAAGAGAACTTTTGGGGTATCGGTATCAGAAACAGCGCAGAACTGTCAATTGGGTGACAACGTTCCGCAGCTACTCCGAGCCCCTCCGGACCCTAAACGTCGAACTCCTCCTTATAGCCCCCTTCGGGGTCTAACGTTCGTCAGACATGCGCCGTTCTTAACGGGATCCTCCAGGGCTCTCCGCTTTACGCTGCTGCACTGATGATCCCCCAATCGACAGTTCTGCTTCTGCGAATGGGAAACTCCGATACCGATACCCCAAAAGTTCTGTACACCTAGGATTATTTTCACAAGGGCACAGATAGAACCGTCCCTTTTGTGCCCCTATTCTGATAGCAGTTGATTGTAGGTTTTCTGGCGTTTTGCGTAGTAGCGCCAGAGGAGACTGAATTTTGCTTGCTCGGGGATGTCTGCGGTTGAGGCCTTACGGAGGTTCTCCTGGCGGCTCTCAAGGAACTCGGGCTTGAGGCGGCGGAACTCACGGCGTGCACGCAGCACAGCCCTGAAATCACCCCAGTGGAACTTGGCCAGGAACATGAGTGCAGCCAATCCGTCAAGCCAGAAACGTGCTCTCATGACCTTACGGAGCTCGCTGTCCGGAAGGTTCTTGTAGAGCATGAGCAGGTTATTGCGGAAATTGAGGAAAGTCTTGTAGGGATTGGATTTATTGAGAGTCGCACCACCCACATGATATACGGTACTCTCCGGGATACAAACGATGCCGCGTCCACGGCTACGCAGACGCCAGCAGAGGTCAATCTCCTCCTGATGGGCAAAGAAACGGTCATCCAGACCACCGACAGCCCAGTAATCGGCGCTGCGTATCATCAGGCAGGCCCCGGTTGCCCAGAATACAGGCTCTATGGTATCATACTGACCGTTATCCTTCTCTATTGAATCGAACACACGTCCACGGCAAAACATATAACCCAGGCGGTCCATATATCCGCCGGCACCGCCCGCATACTCGAATCGTTCAGGATCCTTGAAATCCAGTAGCTTGGGCTGGCAGGCAGCATCATCGGGATGCACGTCCATATAGCTCACAAGCGGCAGGAGCCAGTCTTCCGATACCTCCACATCGGAATTCAGCAGGATGTAATACTCCGCCTCAACCTGGCGTAGCGCCATATTGTAACCTCCGGCAAAACCCCAGTTCTTTTCCAGGCGGATGAGCGGAATCTCAGGGAACTCACGCTGCATCATCTCCATGGAGTCATCCTTGGAGTCATTATCGGCCACGATCACCTGCACCCCGTCCATACGGGAGCATTTGATCAGCGTAGGCAGGTAGCGCCTGAGCATTGCGCTGCCGTTCCAGTTCAATATGACTATAGCAACCTTCATATCACTTTATGACAGTAGCGGTGAGAGCATCGCCGGCTGCATTGAATCCGCCCATAAGCACCCTTACAAGGCTGTTCTCCTGCACCTGAGCCGAATCCAGCTCCACCCTTATATAATTGTCGGTAAATCCGTGAGCCGGCATGCCGCGCCTTGGCCTCTCGACCAGCACAGTCGCTTCCTGGCCGATATGCAACTCATAAAAAGCCCTGGTCTTAAGGTCCGATAACTCCAGGAGCCGCTGGCTGCGCTCATGTTTGGTCTGAGGCGACACCTTATAAGGAATCCTGAGAGCTGCGGTACCCGGACGCTCCGAGTAGCTGAACACATGAAGCTGGGTCACGTCCAGTCCCTCGATAAAGCGGTAAGCATCCTCAAACAGCTCATCGGTCTCACCACGCATACCCACAATCACATCCACGCCGATGAACGCATGGGGCATGACGCTCTTGATGCGCTCAACCTTAGCGGCAAAAAGCTCACGCTCATAACGGCGATGCATGAGTCTGAGCACCTCATTGGAGCCGCTCTGCAGAGGAATATGGAAATGCGGCATGAACGCACGTGACTGAGCCACAAAGTCAATCACCTCATCAGTAAGCAGGTTGGGTTCAATCGACGAAATACGGTAACGTGCAATATCATCCAACTTATCCAACTCACGAATCAGGTCAATGAACTTCTCACCTGTAGATTTTCCGAAATCACCGATGTTCACGCCGGTAATCACGATCTCACGTCCACCCTCCTGACCTGCCTCACGAGCCTGATTCACAAGACTCTCAATAGACGGGTTGCGGCTGTGACCACGCGCATAAGCCACTGTGCAGTAGGTACAGTAATAATCGCAACCGTCCTGGACCTTGAGGAAGAAACGGGTACGGTCGCCACGTGAGCATGAAGGGACAAAGTTCTTTATATCATTCGTACCCACGGTCTTGGAAATGCCGTGGTCACGCTTGACGAGTCCGTTCAGGTTCTCCAGCACGCTACCCTTCTGGTCCTGTCCAAGAACGATGTCCACGCCGGGGATATCGGCCACAACGCCGGGCTGAAGCTGACCGTAGCAGCCGGTCACCACGATATATGCATCGGGATTCTCACGTATGATCTTATGGATGGCCTGGCGGCACTTCTTATCGGCCACCTCGGTAACCGAGCAGGTGTTGATCACACATATATCGGCCTTCTCACCCTTAACGGCCTTATGTGCACCCGCCTCGAACAGCTGGCGCATAATTGTCGATGTCTCCGAGAAGTTGAGTTTGCAACCCAGAGTATAGAAAGAGGCGCTGCGGCCCTCAAGTGTGAATTCACCATTGCCCATTGCGATGCGAAATTAACAAAATAATAAATAAGAAAGGAGGATGTCCCAAAGAACATCCTCCCCATATCTGTAGTTAAACAGAATTCAATTACTCAGCTGACTCAGCTGCAACCTCGAAGGTAACCTCAGCCTTAACCTCCTTGTGAAGGTTGATGACAGCAGTGTACTGACCAACAGCCTTAACGGTCTCGGCAGCGATGATCTTGCGATCGATCTCAAAGCCCTTAGCAGCGAGAGCCTCAGCAACCTGAGCGGCACCAACGCCACCAAAGATTGTGCCGTCCTCGTTAACCTTAGCGGTAAGAGTGAGCTTGATACCGTTCAGCTTAGCGGCCAGAGCCTCAGCATCGGCCTTGATCTTAGCCAGCTTGTGAGCGCGCTGACGCTCGTTCTCAGCCAGGATCTTCTTAGCTGACTCAGTAGCGATGACAGCCTTACCCTGGGGAATCAGATAGTTACGACCGTAACCGTCCTTAACCTTTACTATATCGTTCTTGTATCCAAGATTCTGAATATCTTCCTTAAGTATAATCTCCATAGTCTTTCTTTTCTTTAAAGATTATTACTTCATCATATCAGTTACGTAAGGCAGAAGTGCGAGATGACGTGCTCTCTTAACAGCCTGAGCCACGCGACGCTGGAACTTGAGTGAAGTACCGGTGATGCGACGGGGCAGAAGCTTACCCTGCTCGTTAAGGAATCTCTTGAGGAACTCAGGATCCTTATAATCGATATACTTGATACCTGCCTTCTTGAAACGGCAATATTTCTTCTTCTTAACGTCAGTTGTCTGGGGTGCCAGATATCTGATCTCTGATGTCTGTTCTGCCATAATTATGCCTCCTCTGATTTAGACTGTCTAAGACTTCTTCTCTTTGCTGCGTACTCAGCTGCGTACTTGTCCTGCTTTGTGGTCAGGAAGCGGATAACGCGCTCGTCACGACGGAAGTTAACTTCCAGTTTCTCAACAACTGAAGGCTCAGCGTTGAATTCGATAAACTCGTAGAAGCCAGTTGACTTCTTCTCAATAGGATAGGCCAGCTTGCGCATGCCCCAGTTCTCTTCATTGACAATCTCAGCGCCCTCGGCAGTAAGAATGCCCTTGAATTTCTCTACCGCTTCCTTCATCTGAACATCAGATAAAACGGGAGTCAAAATGAAAACGGTTTCGTACTGATTCATTCACCATTTACCAGCAAGAAAATCACATAATTCAGTAGTCTTAATATTAATAAACATTAGGTAGAAAAATGGATTATTACTTCGTATTTCAAAGAAAAACCCTTTAATTTGCAAGTTAGAAACAAATATAAACAACATAACAATGAACAACTTCAAAAAGTATCTGGGAGCTTTAGTAGTGATCCTTGGAGCAGCTATACTCGTCTGGAGCTCATTCTCCGACGGCAAGAACCACAACGGTGTTCAGATCGCAGCCATGTGTGTTATGGTAGCCGGTCTTCTGCTGCACATCTTCCTGGGAAAGAAATAAGCTAACCAATTAAAAAAATTTAGGAGGTGGACCCTGCTGGTTCACCTCCTTATTTTTTTATCGGGGACGGTTCTTATTGCGCCTTGCCAGGTTCGTGCGTAATTAAACGCATATTGGGGACGGTTCTTATTGCGCCCGGCCAGGTTCGTGCGTAATTATACGTTATCAAGGATTATGGTGAGTGGGCGATTTAAGTTTAGTTGGCGCAATAAAAACCGTCCCCTTCAAGCTCGCAGCAGATCTGCTAACCAGGGACAGCAAGATCGACACCTTGGTGCGGACGGAAACAAAAAAAAGAATCACTTCAGCTATTAGAAACTGAAGTGACTCTCGAAAAACGGCAGCTACCTACTCTCCCACTTGCGCAGTACCATCGGCGTGAACGGGCTTAACTTCTCTGTTCGGAATGGGAAGAGGTGGAACCCCGTTGCT
>CACWIN010000078.1 GCA_902760965.1 uncultured Bacteroidales bacterium
TAAGTCGCTGTTCTTTTAGTAGTTAGGTAAAAAAGGAGCCAAACAGAACCGTCCCCTTTGGCCCCCTTTGGCCCCCTTTCAGAGCTTGCGGCGCAGAAGGAAGCGCAGGCGGGCCAACGGACCGGGCTTGACGGTGTCGATATGACGACGTATCTTATCGGGCGAGATGTGCTTGAACGGTATCAGTATACCTGAGTCCAACACATCGCCGAACTCGTCATTCAGACCGGTGCCGAAATATTCCATCTTGGGCGAGAGGTTCATGTAGGAGTTCACAAGCGGCGGGATGCTGACTCCGTAATCCGATACGAATGCCTTGAGCGTACGGTAATCCTCCTTGAATGTTTCACCTTTAAGCAGACGTATGTATTTCTTGGGCCTGTTCACGCGTACGGGCTTACGCAGTTTGACACGCTGGAAACGGGCCGTGCCGAACCACTTGTTCAGGAACACCTGGATCATCTCGCGGGCAGGGGTGGGGTATTGGCTGTAGATGGTCATCTTGCCAAAGAAATACTTCATGCTGCTCCTGTACATGACCATGAGCGCACCCAGCCCGTCAAACAGGTTGTCGAGCGCGAATATGCTTTTGGCGCCGCCCTTGGAACTCTGATAATCGAGCGTGACGAACGAGCGTCCCAGCTCTATGGTCTTCTGCAGGTCGCCGTTAATGAACTTGCGCGAGAACCGGAACATGTGCGATGAAGTCAGGATGGGCTGTCCCAGACGGTCATAGACAATGTTGTTGCACAGCACATAACGGTAGCCGCCTATTATCCTCTCGGCCTCGGGATCCCAGAGCACCAGCTGCTTGTAGCCGTATGCCGGGTCGGTATCGAAACGGTCAATGTCAAGTTCCTGACCGGTACCGCCGCCTCCCGCACGGAAAGCCTCCTCACGCAGACGTCCTATCTCACGCAGCACGTCGGGCGCATTTGTGTTGTCAACTACGTATATCTCGTTGCCACCGTGGTTGGTGGTGCGCAGGAACTTCTCTTTGGTTAGCTGTGACTTGAGTATCTCCTTGTCAACGGGATCGATTATCTTTCTCATAAGGCGTATGCGGTTTTCTTTATCTGTTCTACTTGTTTGTTGATGTCAAGGCTGCGGTCAAATGAGCTCCAAGGGATAGGCTGACCTATTACTATCCTGTATGTCTTGCCCTGTGACCGATATAGCTCATCGGGAAGGAATATCATGCCTAACGGGAATTTGAGCTTAAGTATCTGCTGGATGTGGCCCATGCGGTAAAAACGGCGCGAGTTTGTGCCGTAAAAGTGTATGGGAACGATGTCACGATGCGTCTCTATGCTCTTTAAAAGGAAAGTCTTGCTCCACTTGCGGTCCTCAATCACACCGTGGTTGCGGCGTGATACCTGGCCGGCAGGGAAGTCCAGGATATGGGTGGGGCCGCTGTAGGCGCTGTCAATACCCTCCTTGAGCTTGCGGCTCTGCATTCCCAGCTTGTTTACGGGCACTATCATGGACTTTATTCCGTCTATGTTGGTCAGGAAATCATTGCCCAGCAGCATTACATCACCTTTCTGGCCTATGATTGACAGTAGTGCAATACCATCGGCCCCTCCAAGCGGGTGGTTGGATACAAAAGTGTAAGGGCCGCCGTCGGGGATGGTACCCTCAACCTGGAGCGTTACGCCCAGATACTCAATGCCTTTACTGCAGAACTCCACTCCGGAGTAATCCTTCTCAAAAAAGCTGTTCAGGAAATCCTCATGGAACAACCGCCTCAGGTACCACAACAGCAGTCGGGGCACCTTGCCGCTACGGGAGCGTTTCTGCAACATCTGTTTTATATCCAGTTTCATTCTTGTCCGGTGTTTGCCGTTGCTAAGTTAAGAAATGTACGGAGCAGTTCCAAATCAGAATATTTTTAAGGCGAATTTATCTGTTGAAAGCCTTATGCTTGGAATATTTTTCTGTTAGGATGGGCAGATTGTGGTCTATTTAGAATTATTTTAAAATGGTGTTTATTTACGAATTCATTTGGTACTTTTACAGCCCGATAATAACAACTAAATGACATGGATAAGTCAAGAAAAGCTTTGGTGAACGACGAGTGGATCGTAGTAGTTCTGGGTTTCATCGTGCTGGCTCTGTCAGTGCTGTTCCCTAGTGTAATGAACAGTTTCAAGATTCCGGGTATCCTGGCTGCACAGTCTGCCAGTGCATTAGGATCATTGGAAGGATGGCTGGGTGCAGTCTACATCTTTGTGTTTGTGCTGGCTCTGCTCTATCTTGCGCAGGCATTGACCGGTAAACCCTTCAAGGGCATCTTCCTGTCATTCCTTGTGATATGTCTGCTGACAGTTGTGTCATTGGCGCTTGCCACAATCCCGTTTTGCAAGAAATACGGTCTTGAGGCTGTGCTGTTTGCTGTGATTCTGGGACTTATAATAAGCAACTTCTTCAAGGTACCTGGTTGGCTCAAGCCCGCTATCCAGAGTGAGTTCTATATAAAGATAGGTATTGTATGTCTGGGTGCTACAGTCCTTTATCAGGAGGTGCTCAAGAGTGGTGCATACGGTCTGGCTCAGGCTCTGATCGTGGTGCTGTGCGTATGGTACTTTGGATTCTGGGTATCACGCAAGGTGTTCAAGGTGGATGATGAGATGGCTACCATGCTGGCCAGTTCAGTAAGTATCTGCGGCGTAAGTGCTGCAATCGCTACCTGCGGAACCATCAAGGGTGACCAGAAGAAGCTGTCATATGTGATATCTCTTGTAATGGTGGTGGCAATCCCCATGCTTTACATCATGCCTCTGCTTTGCAACTGGCTGCTGCCAGTGTTATTCCCCGGCAATGAGCTGGCTCAGGCTCAGGTGGCAGGTGCCTGGATTGGCGGTACCATCGATACCACCGCCGCCGTAGCCGCATCGGGCGGAATCCTGGGTGATGAGGCCGGTAACACAGCCGTCATCGTGAAAGCTTCACAGAACGTGCTGATAGGTGTTGCCGCATTCCTGATTTCACTCTACTGGTCACTGCGCGGAACCAAGGGCGTTGAGAAGACATCAGGTAAGGTTATCTGGGAGCGCTTCCCCAAGTTCGTGGTAGGTATGGTTGTGGCATCAATCGTGTTCAGCCTGTTCTTTTCGGGCAAGAGCGCCGACGGCATTGCATACAAGAGCCTGGCCAAGAACTTCCAGAACATATTCTTCTCAATTGCATTCGTCTGCATAGGTCTGGAGACCAATTTCAAACAGATATTCGCCAAGGAGAACAACCAGTCACTCAAGGCATTCCTTACAGCACAGGGATTCAATATCCTGTTCACACTGCTTGTGGCAGGTATCCTGTTTGGCGTAATCAAGAACTGACAAGATAGTACATAATAGGGGCAAGGCATCCTTTTGGGGTGCCTTGCTTTTTTGTGTCCATCCGGGAGTAAAATGATTCTGTTTTGAAGGATATCAAAGGCTTGGGATGTAAAAGCATTCTATGCAAGTAGAAGTCTACTTATTGTTTTTTCTCAATTTCAGGACCTTGTTGGAATGGATTGCTATTTGGCGGAACTTTGCAGCGAAAAACAAAGAAAACACAAAAGGCAATCTAAAATGAAAAAGCAGACAATAGCAATAGACAAGAGTTTTGTACGCCCCGATGCGTACGGTTCACTGGCAGTGCCCATTTACACAAACGTATCATTTGAGTTTGATGATGCGGCAGCTATGGCCGATGCCTTTACCGGCAGAACCAAAGCCCCGGACTATGCCCGTGTAGAGAATCCAACGGTAACTAACCTGGAGAACCGTGTAAGGGAACTTACCGGTGCCGCACATGTAACCGGCTATAATTCAGGAATGGCTGCCATCAGTAATGCCCTGTTTGCCGTAGCGGCACAAGGCAAGAATATAGTAACATCAAGACACCTGTTCGGAAACACATTGGCTCTGGTCACCACTACTCTAATGCCATTCGGCGTGAAGCCGCGTTTGCGTGACCTTACAAACCTGGAACAGGTTGAGGCTGCTATTGACGGGAATACCTGTTGTGTTTATCTTGAGATAGTAACCAATCCCCAATTGGAGGTTGCCGATCTCAAGTCTATTGCTGAGATTGCCCATGGTAAGGGTGTTCCCGTCATCGCAGACTCTACCGTAATTCCATTTACAGAGACCAACCTGAAATCCCTCGGCGTGGATATCGAGGTGCTGTCCAGTACAAAGTATCTGTCGGGCGGTGGCACATCATTGGGCGGTCTGGTGATAGACTACGGAACATTCCCTGAGATTAACAAACGTATCAAGGGTGACCTCCTGTTCAATATAGGCGCATATATGAACCCTTACTCGGCATACCAGCAGACCCTTGGCCTGGAGACTCTTGATGTCCGATACAAACGCCAGGCTGCAAACGCACAGCATGTTGCCGAAGGGTTGGTAGACATTGACGGTATAGAACGAGTCACCTACATAGGACTTAAGGATAACCCGTTCTATGAATTGGCCCGCAAGCAGTTCGGTCCTACATCGGGAGCGATGATTGCAATTGACTTGGCATCCAAGGAGGCGTGTTATGAATTCATTAACCGTCTCAAACTGATACATCGTGCCACAAACCTGTTTGATAACCGCACGCTGGCCATACATCCGGCATCGACCATATTCGGTCTGTTCCCGGAGCGTCAGCTTGAGCAGATGGATGTG
>CACWIN010000079.1 GCA_902760965.1 uncultured Bacteroidales bacterium
CGCGGGAGTGAGCCAATATTCGAATTCAAACTTTGACCAATTGGCAAAACTTGTGCGGTAACGGTAAGTATGGTGTACCGTATTGACGCCTTCGTTAAAAGATGCATCAAAGAAATAACCGTATGCAAAGTAAGCAAAGCTGTCCAGCTTTTCACTGTAAACCAGATTGCCGCCGTCAAAGAATAACCCATCTTCCTCACTATAGTTAATAATGGTTTCACCTTTATAGTGGATGGTGTCACCGTATCCTTTCCATTCATTAAGGTCCAACGGTGTGAAGTCCTGTATCTTGTGATAGTCTTTCTGTACCACCATATTGCTGTAGGGCAGGGAGTTGCCGTTCATGCTGACAGAGAAATCCTTAATGAAAGGATGTACTCCGTCATGATTGAAGGGAACGGGGTTCCAGTCGCCCGGCGGATCGGCCTCAAATGCCATCGTTATGGTCTTTGGTGTCTTGGGGTTGAAGAACTCGTAGTAAACATCAACCGTGGCGTAATCGTCATCGCCTATTGTTATGGTCAGAATCTCCTTCAGGATGGAGATATCGGTCTCCTTGACGGGCACAAGCGTGCTGCCGTTTACATAGAATGCACCATCATTTGCTTTAAGCTCAAGGACCATGAGTAAGGCAATCAGCGACAGGAACAGATGTTTAAGGCTCTTTTTCTGCATATTGGTTTTTTTATAGGAACAACAGGGACAAAGTCATATACTGCAAATATACGACTATGTTTCATAGTTGGCAAAAAAAATCTCCGTTTTTTATTATTTAATCAGTCTCCTCAAGTTCAAACAGGGCCTCGATGGTAACGTTGAACACGCGGGCCATCTTGAGTGCAAGCACGGTTGAGGGATTGAACTTGCCTTGCTCTATGGCCACGATAGTCTGGCGGGTGACGCCGGTCTTATCGGCGGTCTTATCGGCCAGCTCCTGCTGCGTCATGCGCACGCGGGCGCGCTCCACCCTAAGGTTATTCTTCATCGTTCAACTCCCTGTTTTGTTTCCACAAAGATAGCTTGAAAAACAGTACATAGTATCCTATGAATGCGGTCACTCCCGTAAACATACCTGTAATATGGGTCACATACGCGTATGATAACGAAGCAGCCAGTCTTTGTACAAAAGACAGGGCAATGAATCTGATTGCCAGAACTATGATGTACAGGATTACTATCCTTGGCAAGACCTGATGACGTGTTTCTACAATCCTTTCATCCTCCTGTTTCTCCTGTGAAAGTGCCATTAGGGCAAAAGCGATGGCTAGAAAGAAGGAGAGTAAAGCCGATGGGACTAGCATACTGTTAAAGAGTCTGAGTTTGTAATTCTCTACAAGACCTTCAATTTGAGTTGGCTGGAAGGTAAATACTGAATTCAGCAGAAAAATAAGGAATAGGGCAATTCCAAAAACAAATATGGCAAATCCAATCTTCTGCCACTTGTGGTCCAGCAAATGATACTTTTTCATAATTACGATACTTTAATAGGTTATTGATGCTGCAAATGTAAACAATAGATTACATTGCGACAACAAAACAAGACATAAAGTATGTTAAAGCGGACATCAGATGCCGCAAAGGGGTCGTTTAACAATGCGTCACTTTTGGCAAAATGACGCAAAACGAAACGACCCCTTTGCGGCGTTTTTAGTAATTTTGCGGTATGGAAAGAACACTTGTAATACTTAAGCCGTGCACAATTCAGCGCGGACTTATTGGTGAGGTTATTTCACGATTTGAGAAACGCGGACTCAAGCTGGTTGCCATGAAGATGAAACAGCTTACTCCCGATGTACTCCGTCAGCACTATGCTCATCTGGCCGAGAAACCGTTTTATCCGATAATAGAGAAATCAATGATGGCAGCCCCTGTGGTGCTCTGCTGCTGGGAGGGCATAGACGCCGTCAGCGTGGTACGCGAGATGGCCGGCGCCACCAACGGCCGCAAGGCACAGCCCGGCACCGTGCGCGGTGACCTGTGCGTAAGTCATCAGGAGAACATAATCCACGCATCGGACTCCCTTGAAACAGCAAAAGCGGAGCTGGAGCGCTTCTTTGTCCCTGAGGACTACTGCGACTATCCGTCTCCGCTATTTGATTATCTCTACGCTCAGGACGAACTCTGAGTCAATTCAGGCGGAAAGTTACAGGGAAGGTTTGTCTTACTTTTACCGGAAAACCTTTGTTGGAGCCTGGCTTCCAGTTGGGCATATTGCTGAATACCCTGACGGCCTCGGCGTCCAGCTGGGGATCGGCTGACCTGTCCACTTTTATGTCGCTCAACTTTCCATCTTCATTTACTATGAATGATAGCAATACCCTTCCTTGAATCTTTTTTTCCTTGGCTTGGGCGGGATAATTGATATTCTTGGATAGATAATTGCTCAACTCCGGTATACCTCCGGGGAACGAGGGAACATCATCTACATCGGCTAAGGCATATATACCGTTTTCATCGGGCCCGGATTCCTGATTGTTATTGCTTGGGGCGGGAGGTGCCTTAGGGCTTTCGGTCTGGATTTGACCTTCCTTTCTCAGTGTGACCGATATGTTGTTGCCGTTGAACTCGCCTTTTGCCTTGAGATAATCCTGATATGCAACCTCAATATGGTGATTGGGATCTACAAGTCGGAATGCAAAGTCACCGTTTATATCAGAAACAGAATGCGCGTAAATATGGCCGGCATCATCTTTCTCATAGACATTAACCATAGTCATGGGGTTGCCGTCAAAATCTCTTACCGTTCCGGTTATTATCTGGCCTGCCTCAGGTTTGACTCCCGATACTCTCATGCTGGATGAATTTCCATCACTGTAACGTTCGGATGTGGCGGCCTCATATCTGATATTGGTCATATTCCGTTTTCTGAGCACCTCTTTTATGTCCGATATGTATCCCTGCTCGGCATTGGGATAAATGGTCATAGTGACGGTCAGGATATTTGATATGCCTCCTTTAGTTATTTCGCGGATATATTTTTCCAGTTCCTCAACAGGTACTATCAGCCGTTCATCGTCACCTGGGAGAGTTGCTTTTTGTTGGCTCTTTACATCCCTTCGGCCTATTGATACGGTCATTGCATCTTTCCTGACTCTGATCTTAAGGCCGCATTCATATCTGTATTCAGGACTCATGACTTTCCTGGCATACATGGCTCTGGAATACATCTGCTGGTCAGGGGTACATTCATCATAGCCTTTCCCGAACTCCTTGCGGCACCATTCATCCCTGACCTCCTGATAGGCTTCTTTTATCAAATCAAAGATCTCATCACGCATCTCGTAACTTGCACCCTCTCCGCGCTCCAGTCCAATGACATGCTTGATTGTGGTATTGACTGTTTTGAAATCCTCAATATTATACTCCTCGATTGACGGCAGCCTGTCATCATTCTTGGGGTTAACTACAAACTGCTTGATGAGTTCAACTAGTTTATCGGGATTGATATCCTTATTTACTACACCGTTGGATACATGGACTTTTCCGTTCTTAAGGACTATGATACGCATCATGTTACGTCCCTTGATAAAGAATACTGGTTTTACGGATTCCGTTTCATGACCGGGCTCGCATTTGGACAGAGTAACTGTAAGATTCTGCTCCAGACCTTCGGCAGCTTTCCTCCAGGCCGTATAGCCGTCCTTTGTTATTCCTATATCTCCATAGCCGTCAGGAGTGGAGAACGTCAATTCTCCGTTTTTGTTGGTAAAACCATGAAAAATAGTGGAGACTACAACCGGCTCAGACTGACCATTCAGTTTTCCGCTGTTTGATTGGTGTACCATAGCCCCCTCAACGGGCTTTCCTTTCTCATCAACTACCTTTACGCTAAAGGTCTTGTCCGAAACATTGACTGTACCTATTGTTATGCCTAAGGGATCAATGTCCAATGATTTCTCAGAGCGTGCAAACAGGACAGACGTCACTCCCAAAAGGGGAATCAGAAGCAGGAGCCACATGAGCCGCCGCTTCAGGGTCTTTGTTTTGTTCATCATAATGATTCTCTTTTTAATGTTTAGGTTAAATGAGCTGGCAAGTGCATAGGCCTCTGCACCGACAGCTTTCATAATCAGAAGTCTCTGATAGTCCTGCTCGTGAATGCCGTAACGGTTTATCACCTGGTCATCGGCCTCAAACTCATGGACTATCTTTATCTCTTGGAGTACCAGCCAGCATACGGGATTGACCGTGGTGCAGGCCAGCAGGAAAACAAGGTCTGCTGAGTGTAACAGTTTAACATGTGAGTATTCATGGCGCAAACTGGCGCGGCGTGAAAAACCGCTCTCGGTATCGGAAATGACTATATAGTTCATCCAACTGAACGGACCGTACTGTTCATTGTGGGTTACAAGCCATACGGTGCGGCTCAGACGGCGGCGGGGTTTGCCGCGAAGGAATTTTCGGGCCCTGATTATGCCGCGTGACCAGCCGATGACAAGTATTACTACATAAACGGTATATGAGCCGACGAGCATGACCGCCCAGAGACTTGTCTTTTTTGCCGGCAAGACAGACTCGGTTATTTCAAGTTGGGGTTCTTCCATGAATGTGAATGTCCCTGACAGCTCCTGGGCAAACTCTGTCTCTTGAATTGACAGACTGTTTACCAGAGGAGTGCTGTCAGGAATAGTCACGTGAACAAGGGGGAGAAGGGCCGAGAGCAACGTGGCTCCCAGCAGGTAAAACCGGTTAAACCGGAACAGAGTGGTTCCGCTGAATGCTGCCTTGTAAATGCCAAGCAGAACCAGCAGGGCAAACGCCCACTCAATTATGTAAAGGACTATGCTACCCATATCATTTCTTTTTTTCGACCATGTTGATCAATTCCTTGAGCTCATCCACGCTTACCTCCTGCTGCTTTACAAGGCAGGATATGAAATCCATGTACGAACCGTTAAAGAATCGGTTCACACTCTCCTTGTTCATAAGCTCCGCGTACTTTTGGCGGCTTATGGCCGGCTCATAAAGAAAGAATCTGGTACCAAGCTCCTTGTGGGTAATCATCCCGCTCTGTTCCAGACGGCGTACAAATGTTGCCACCGTATTGAAATGTGGTTGCGGTTCGGGAAGACGCTCCAGAATATCGCGCATGGACAGTGCGCCTCCGTCCCAAAGCACATTCATTACTGCCAGTTCCTTATCGGTCAGTTTCTTCATATCGGTTGTTTTTATTTGTTTTAAACTAATTCTAATCGGTTTTAAACTAATCTCTGCTGCAAATAAACTACATTTTGTAATTACTTCCAAACATTTTGCCGTTTTTTTTTCACAGGGGCACAAAGGGGACGGTTTTTTTCGGGCCAAAGGGGACGGTTCCGTTTGGCACTACCACTGAGAATCCTAATTGAACGAAGAGTATTAGTAGTAATTAGGAGCCTTATCTAAATGCCA
>CACWIN010000080.1 GCA_902760965.1 uncultured Bacteroidales bacterium
AATCAGATAACCAGTCTTGCCGTCTTTTTCTGTCCATTCCCATGTACAGTAATCAAGCAATTCATTCCACTCAGCCTTGGTTGCCAGGCGGCTGCCATCGGTCGTCTTTATGTTCATAGCATCGGCCCACGTCCAATACCATCCGTACGGCCTGAGTTCTGTGGTACCCATATTGACTGTACTCCATTTTACACTCAAGCCCAAATCAACATAATCATTCTGGGCAATGGCTGGAATGCAGAGTGACATCAGCACGGATGTCAATGCAAGCAAGAAGACTTTCTTTCTCATAATGCGATTTATTTGGTTGGCTGTTATCTAATCTGATTTATAGTGAAAATGCGTCTTGTGTTAAAGGCGCATTTTCATAATAAAACGTAAATGAGAGTTTTGCGATACTCCTAATGCTGTTATTTGAAGAGTTGTTTAACGGTCTGTTCAAGGCAGTCGCGGAAATGCATCCAAGTCTGGCCTGCCTCAGGGCCGTAGAATGTATGCTTGATACCTACACTGGTAAGATACCTGTCAAACATATCAGACAACTGATACAAAGTGTCATCCTTTCCTGTTCCGATGAACACAAACTTAAGCTTATCTTTCACCTCAGTTGCGGGTTTGAACGTACCATTCCTGAAATTGGCATCAATCTCATTGTTTTGACCGTTAATCTGTGTCGGCGCAAAGGCTGCAACATAGTGAAACTTGTCAGGATTGCTGAATGCTAAAGCCAGAGACTGACGACCAGCTTTTGTATTACCTGCTATGGCACGGCTATCGGCATTCTTCAGGACGTTGTAGTTCTTTTCTATGAAGGGAATAACATCATCCAGGAGATCCTTGTTGGAAAGCGTATAATCATCAATGTTCTCCTGGGTTGCCTTGCCCTGGGCAATCATTTCAGGATAAGGGTTGGATTCTGGCATAACCACAATCATGCGTTTGGCCTCACCCTTGGCTATCATATTGTCCAGAATGTTGTTTATCCTGCCAAGCTTGAACCAAGACTCATATGTTTCCAAGCCGTGAAGGAGATACAGTACGGGCAGTTTCTCATTGCCGTTTGGATCATAACCTGCAGGGGTATATACGCATAGAGGACGCTCCAGACCGCATGCCTTTGAATAGTAGTAACGGTATGAAACCTTGCCGTGAGGTACATTCTGGATGTCTTTAACACCGGGTTCAGCACCACGCACGTCAACCAAGCTGCTTTTAAAAGCCTGACTCGGGGCAATATGCATATTATTGGGGTCTGCATACGACCTGTAATTTACCGTAAACGCGTAACGATAAACATCGGGAGCAGGAGGCGTAAGGGTAAGTGTCCATACACCACGGTCATCTTTCTCCATGGCTTTTGTTCTGTCACGGAAGGGTAACATATCGCAGCCAAGTACAACACTCTCTGCATCGGGAGCCTGGAAACGGAATGTAACGGTACCGTCAGCATTGTACTCCGGTGACTTTACACCTGCGGGGAACAGGCTTGACATGAGTGAGCCTGTCAGGCGTGAGGGCTCTGCACCGCCCAGTTTCTCCATACGTACTTTCTCAGCCTCCTCAAGGCTCATGCTCTCGGCTACGGCCTTGTCTATAACCTTCTGATCCTGGAACAGCAGCGGGAATGACTTCTCCAACCAGTAACGGGCGTTCATCCAGGTGTGACCGTACTTATCATGTGTGAATACCTTTACGTTCTTGATGTTGTGCTTGTCACGAACCTGAGTAAATGAACTGTATGAGCATAGATAAGAGAACTTGTCAAGATTGGCAAGGCCGATGGCCATACCTTGGTTGCCGCCGCGTGAGAATCCGCCTATACCACGATGGTCAGCATCATTGATGGTGCGGTAGTTCTTCTCCACAAATGGCATCAGTACATCGGTGAAATCCTGGTTGAAGTTGTAGCCTCCACCCATGCCGCCAAAGCCGCCCATTCCGCCTCCTTGGCGCTGAGGCTCACGCTCGGTCTTGAGCAGTGTAGGGTTACCATACGGGAGAACAAGAATCATATCCTTGGCCTTGCCCTGGGCAATCAGGTTGTCAAGTATAAGGTTCATCTTACCTACCTTGAAATAGACCTCCTCAGTATCGGTAGTACCGCTAATAAGGTACATTACGGGGTATTTCTTGTCCTTGTTCTTGGGATCGTCATAGAAAGGTGGAGTATATACTATAACGGGGATAAACATATTGAGTCCTGGTGACCAGTAGTTCAGGTAATCCACGCTGCCGTGGGGAACATCCTTGAGGGCGCTCAGCTTATCAGCCCGCATATCAAGAAGGCTGTTCTTGAAGGTCTCGTTGGGGAAGAAATCGGGACACTTGGGGTCCATCTGGCTGAGTCCGTCCACCTCAAAGTGGTAAGGATAAATATCGGGCTCTACGGGACCAACCGTTACTGACCATATTTCATAGTCACCCTTGGTCATTTCAACCGTTTCACTGAACTGGGTCCATAGCTTTACGCTTTTGGCGTTAGGGTCCTGGTACTTGAAAGTCACCGTGTTGTCAGGATTGACAACTGTGGACTGGAAATCAGGCCCAAAGAATCCGACCCTAGGGTAAAATGGCGTTCCTGTCGTGGGTGCACCCCAATTACCACCATTTATAGAGGACATGATACCCTGGGCTGATACCGTTCCTGTCATGGCTGCAGCCAGCAGGACGAGAGTAAAATCTTTAATTCTCATAATTCATTTATTAATTTATCCGGTTTATCATATTTTGAATTCCATTCAAATTAAATGTGGTAGGAGTGGTTGTACGCTGTCCATAATTGATTGCCAAGCCCGAATTGTTGGTTACCTTGGACTCTTCAACCACAAGGAAAGCACTTGGACCTATCTCCTTGACCGATGAAGGAATTGTTATATACGCACTGCATCCCCTGAAGGCATAATCACCTATACGCTCCACACCTTCTGGAATTATTATCTCCGGTATTTGAATGCAACCATCAAACGCGGCATAGCCAATCTCCTTGATGCCTTGTGGAATTACTGAGTTTGGACAGCCCTGAATAATGGAACCTGTAGACTTGTCAATCAGCACATTGCTTCCCTCGGGTGATTCATACCTGCTGTTGCGAGAATCTACTTTTATTGAAGTAATGGTGCGAGAATTATAAGGAGAATTTCCTATCTCTTTGACGCCAGCCGGGATGAATACTTCTGTTATTTTACGGCAATCCGAGAAAGCACGATCACCTATATATTCAAGTCCCTCAGGCAATTGGAACGGTTCCAGCATTGCGCATCCAGAGAATGCATAAGATTCAATCCTTTTAAGTGTTTTGGGGAGTGATACTTTAACCAGCTGATAGGATTGGAATGTATAACGCTCTATGACCTTCACGCCCGATGGTATTTCTATCTCTTTCAATCCAGTTCCCTGAAATGCTCCACCTCCAATCTCTTTTAAGCTTGAAGGCAAGGTCACCGTTGTCAGATTGTAGCAATCGCTAAAGCAAAAGTTTCCTATTGTCTCAACTCCGTCAGGAATGACTACTGCCTCAACATTCTCCAGACCTTGAAATGCGCAATTCCCGATGTGCTTTACACTCTTGCCTATAGAGATGGTTTCTATTCCTCCAGAGTAGCTGAATGCATGATCACCAATCTCTTTGACCTTTCCGGGGATAACCAGTTCCGGAGTTATCTTGCACTCATGAAAAGCACCTGATCCGATGGTCTTGACTGTTGATGGCAGACTGAGCGGAGTAACTGATACATAGTTTGCAAACGCCTCGTTACCTATATGCTCAAGCCCCTTGGGCAGTACAATCTCTTTATTGCTCTTGAGGCCTTTGAATGCTCCGTCGCCTATGGCCTTTACACTTTGCGGAATGAAAGAATTCTCACATGCCAGCAGCAATGTATTGTCCTTGGTCCTGATCAGGGCATTGCAGTCTTCACGTGAATCAAAGTATTTGTTGGCAGGATTAACCTTAATTGAGGTAAAGGTAGGCTTGGTATTCTGACCTCTCATAGCCATAACAGCCGATATTGACGTCATATCAACCTTTATCTCACTAAAGACATCCTTGCCTAATTTCTTTAGGCTGGCTGGCAGGACCAATTCGCTATAACCTGTACAGCCGGCAAATGCCTCATCGGCTATCTCCTCTATACCCTCCGGCAAATTCAAACCGTTTGTAAGGGTGCAATGATAGAATGCACGGTAGCCTATCTTCTTTATGCCATTAGGTATTTTTGTAGAGGCGCAAGCCAATATCAACTCACCAGTACGGGTATTGACAATGGCATTGCAATCCTCCCTGGAATCATACACCCGGTTACCCTGAGCCACCTTGATGGAGCGGATTCCGGTACAATCAAAGAAAGCGCCGTTTCCGATACTCTCCACGCTGGCTGGAATAGTGATGGATGTCAACCCGCTGCACCCTTCAAATGCAGACTTGCCTATTGTTTTTACACCCTCAGGGATAACTATTGATTTGAGTTCCTTGCATGACTTGAAAGCATTATCTGCTATTGAAGTGACACTTGAGGGAATTACAGACCCCTTACGTCCTACTATAAGCGTATTGGTAGCTGTCTCTATAATTGCGTTACAGTTCTCACGTGAATCATAGACCGGATTGGCAGGATCAATCTCAATCCTGGCAGGGGTGGTGTATTCCTCTCCCAGCAGGTTGTCAGCTATCTTGACTACGCTCTTGGAAATATAGATGGACTCCAATGCAGGAAGACCACTAAATGCAGAAGCGCCTATCTCTGTAACACTGGACGGGATAACGACACGTTGTATCCTGTCATATTGTCTAAAGTTGCCAACAGAATATTCTCCGATCTTGGTAACAGGCCATGTTTTCCCTTCATGCTCAATGCTTGAAGGAATAACCAACTCACTCGGACCATTGTAGTCAGAAGCTTTTACTACACCATTCTCCACATGACGGCACAGCACTGCCCCGTCATTTTCTATGTAGTACCAAAAATCGTCAACATTGAATATAGGATTAATATAGTCACCATAAACCGGCTCTTCTGATGCATCTGCCGATTCTGATGCCGTATTCATATCATATGCCACATTTGCGGTAAGCGCAAGTGATATGCACATTACAAGAGGCAGATATAAGAACCTGAGCATCTGCCTGCGGCCGGACCTTTTGCGGTTCATCATGTCAATGCGGCTCTCAACGCCGTTGCCGTTGAAACTTGCCACTATATTGAATGCCAAGCCGCCTTGTGACTGGCTGAGCAGCATAAACTGGTACGGACGGGCATCGGACACGGATTTCAGGACGTCGGCATCGGCCTGCTGCTCATGTACAAGGCACAGGTCACGGCGCAATACCCAGACGGCGGGGTTGAACCACTGGAATAGCGACATGAAATCAAGCAGCATGAGTTCCATCGGATGACCGTGTGCTATGTGGGCTTTCTCATGCCTTAAGACATTGCTGTCTATACCGGCATAGTCCTTTTTACTCACCACTATGGTTCCAAGCCAGCTGAACGGGCTTACGTTCTTATCGGTAACAACAATCCTGTAGCCGTCACCGCGTTCAACTGTCTCTCCACCTCTTACTATGGCCGATACCTTAAGGATGGAGCGTACCCTGAGCAGGAGCATAACGATGAGACCTGCAAGATATGCAGCCAGTAGGATCTGGAGCAGTACCGCGGTTTTATCCTTTTGTACTTCAGGTGTCTGAACAGCTGCGCTCTCTGCGGCCGATACGGATGGTGCAGGGGCACTTGTTTGTGCAACAGGAGAGAAAGGTTGGATCTGATTTAGTCTGGGCAACCGGGCTCTTGGTGATATCACGATGTACTGTGATTACAGTTACAGGGAGAACATAGGAGAGTACAAGCGAGAGTATCAAAGCTCCGCGTTTAAGGCCATGGAATGTTTCACGACGCAACAAAAGGCGGTACATAAGTACAAAAACAAAGGTTAGCAATGCCGCCTTTCCAAGGAATAAAAGGACTTGAGTATTCATTTGCGGTTTTCAATTTTGTCAATAATACGTTTAAGATCGTCAACAGACAGGCGCTCCTCTTCAACAAGTCCAAGGACTACGCTTGAGTATGAGCTGTCAAAGTATTCATTTACCAACCCGTGGAAACCGTCCAGACTGTATGCCTTGCGTGATACGGCAGGTGAGTACTGATAGTTGCTTCCAAAGGCCTTGCGCTCCAGGAACCCGTCCTCCATAAGTGTATGAACCTGATTGGAGAGAGTGTTGAAATTGGGTCTGGGTTCCTCATAATGCTCCTGCAGTTCACGTACAAACATGGGACCATAGGTCCAGAACTGCTCCATGATGATTTTTTCCTTTTTAGTAAGCTGTCTCATAAGCAAACAAATTGCTGTTGATGCAAATCAAAATATTTTTGATATAATACACAACGCTTTTGAATAAAAATGTTTGTGTCATTTAGAATCTTTAACACAAAGGGGTCTATATTTGTTTCCTATCTAAACTGATTTAATATGGTCTTTTGTTTCCTATTTTATTTATTTTTGCTGTAGTTACATTCTCATCATTGTAAAAAGAACTATATAATCTTATGAGTGAGTATAGAATCATTGATATGAGCGCCTGGACTCAAGTTGGACAAGGCGGCAACGGAACCACGTATGAGAATCCGTCTCAGCCGGATTTGATTCTGAAAGTAGATAAAAAGCAGATAAACACGCTGGAGTTTGTAAAGCATGAGTTTGATGTTTCCAAGGCTGTTGCGAATCTGGGCCTACCAACACCAAAGATGCATGAGATAGTACGTGTGGGAGAACTGTACGCAACCATATCGGACCGCATAAAGGATAAGAAATCCCTTTCACGCATATGCCACGATGAGCCACAGCGCATAGAAGAGATGGCGCAGCTGATGTGCCGTAACGGTAAGATACTTTTCAGCACCCAATGCAACACTGATTTATTTCCAAGCCGCAAAGAGCAACTGATGAGAGCCCTGGACAAGGCACAGTTCATAAGCCGTAAGAACCGCCGGATACTTAAAGATTTTGCCCAGACCATACAAGACATAAAGACCTGCAGTCACGGTGATTTCAACATGGGGAATCTTGTACTTTCAGGTGACCAGCCGGTATGGATAGACCTGGACCGCTTTGGCTACGGAGACCCGATGTTTGACATCGGCCATCTTTATCAGATCTGCAATGTGTATGCGCCCATGAAACAGGTTCAGGATATTTTCCACATGACAGAGCAGCAACTTGGTCTGTTCTGGGATGCCTTTGCCAAAGCATACACCGGACAGGATGACCACAGTGAATTTGACCGTCAGGCCGGTAGGTTTGCCTGTCTGGATATGATACTGAGGTATGAATTCCAGAAATGCAGCCTTCTGGAGAAGATGTTCTTTGGAGTATACATAAAACGCCTCATCAAAGCCTTCTACCTTTAGAACAAAGCAGCAGGGTTAAGAGAGAGGAAATCCTCAGCTTTCATGCCGCCGTTACCTACCACGAGAGACAAAGAGGGCTTATATGCCTTATTGAATTCAGTAAGACCGGAATTCCAGTCACTGTCATTGCTCTTGACTTCTATAGCTATAAGTTTGCCTTTCTTTTGAAGTACGTAGTCAACCTCACAGTTCTGGCCGTTACGCCAGTAAAACACCTGATACTCGCCTGCATAAGCATAACTCATGATATGTGCTCCGATAGCCGATTCAAACAATCGGCCCCATAGTTTGCGGTCCTGTACAGCCTCCTCAAACGATTTCTCACAATACAAGTTTTTGAGTGCATTGTTATATACCTGATGTTTGGGCACTGAATTTCGTTTTCTAGCCATATCAACGGCATACTTATTGAGCCCGGTTACCAACCCTGCCTGTGAAAGCAGATTAAGGTAACCTGTTATGGTAGTGGTGTTACCAGCATCGGTCATCTGCCCCATCATCTTGGTAAGTGAAAGTTCTTGACTGGAATAAGCCGATGACAGCTCAAACGTCTGACGCAGAAGTGCGGGTTTTGCGATATTCTCATTAACCAGAATATCCTTGTTGATGGTAGCATCAACTATTGAGCCGCTTATGTAATTACGCCAACGCTCAGGGTCACCTATAAGTTCAGCGGCACCGGGATATGCGCCATAATATATGAACTGCTCCGGAGTAAACCCGAATGCATCACGCATCTCGGCATAAGTCCAATGTGATAATATTATCCTCTCAAAACGTCCCTGCAAACTGTCGGCTAGCCCCTTGTCAAGCATCACACGCGATGAACCCAGCAAAATGACTTTCAAGGGAACATTGTTGAAAGTATCGGAATCCCACTCCTTCTTTACAATTTCACTCCAGTTATTGATTTTCTGGATTTCATCAATTACAAGTATCAGATCCGTAAGGTTCTCCACT
>CACWIN010000081.1 GCA_902760965.1 uncultured Bacteroidales bacterium
TCTCCAGAGAAGTGCCCAGAACAGGACTCGAACCTGCACACCTCGCGGCACACGCACCTGAAACGTGCGCGTCTACCAATTCCGCCACCTGGGCATTTCTAATTAAATCAAAGATCTACTTTTGAGCGGCAAACGAGACTCGAACTCGCGACCCCGACCTTGGCAAGGTCGTGCTCTACCAACTGAGCTATTGCCGCAGGTGCTTTTTGTGAAAGCGGTGCAAAGGTAAGAGTTTTGGGGTTATCCACCAAAAGGTATTGCAACTTTTTTGTCGCTATTTGCACTTTTTTATTTTGCCATCAAGGCGTCAACGTGCTTTTGGGCTGTGGCGCAGACCTCTTGGGCATTCATTGTAAGGCATTTGCGGTTTTCAACCACGATATTGCCGTTTACGATGACAGTATCCACATCTGATGAGTGTGTACTGTAAACCAGCTCCGAAATAAGGTTGGTATGAGGATAAAGGTGCGGTTTTTCAATATCCACGAGCAGAATATCGGCCAATGCGCCCTGAGCAATAACGCCAAGTTCTCCTTCACGGCCGATAGCCTTGGCTCCGTTTACCGTTGCCATCTGCAGTGCGGTATAAGCCGGTATCGCGCATGGATCCAGTGTGCTTACTTTCTGCAGCAGTGATGCTGTACGCATCTCTTCCCACATATCCAGATCATTGTTTGATGAAGCACCGTCAGTACCTAATGATACATTAACGCCGGCATCAAGCATCTTCTTTACGGGAGCAATGCCAGATGCAAGTTTCATGTTGCTCTGGGGATTGTGGGCTACGGATACTCCGTTTTTGGCCAGAATCTCTATATCGTGGTCAGACATCACTACGCAGTGTGCTGCAAGCGTCTTGGTGGTGAACAGGCCCGCTTTCTCAAAATACTCGGTAGGACTCATTCCGTACTGAGCCATGCTGTTATTCTGCTCAGTCTGAGTCTCGGCCAGATGAACGTGGCTTCCTACACCCAGTTCCTTGGACAGGCTGATTGAGCGCTGCAGGTGTTCACCTGACAGGGTATAGATGGCGTGCGGGCCCATCCACATTGAAACCAGACGGCTTGATGAGAACCTCTTCTGAACCTGCTTCCAGTCATTCTCAAAATGATCCATCCTGAAATCCATGGGGCAGGGGCTTACCAGTGCGCGTATGCCTGCGGTCTCGGCAGCCTCGGCTACAGCCTCCTCATACGGGTACATATCTACAAAGGTGGTGGTGCCTCCCATGAGCATCTCCAGTATGCCCAGTCTGGCTCCGTCAAACACCTCCTTATAACCCATCTTTCCTTCAATGGGCCAGATGTGCTGCTCAAGCCATTCCATCAGAGGCACATCGTCCGATATACCTCTCAACAGCGCCATGGCCACATGTGTGTGGGTGTTTATCAGTCCCGGCATAACGATCTTACCGGTTGAGTCTATCTGTATGGCGTCGGGATGACTTGCAGCAAAATCCGATGCTTTATTCTTGTCTGAACTGACAAACGCAATCTTTTCACCTTCTATTCCTACATAGCCATTAAAGTAGAGATTGTTGCTCTCTGATACTGTCATGGGCAGAATAATGCCGTTGTTGATGAGAATGTTCATAGCTCTTTAATTGTCCTTGCAAAGGTAAGAAATAGCTCTGAAGAGCGGGAAATAATGTTCAAAATCGTTCAAATTTTAGCAATTGTCCATTTTTACACTTTTAAACATTTGTCTCAAATCATGAATAATTTTAATCAGAATATGCAAGTCCACCTATTTTCCAACATTGCCGGTTGAAAAACAATTTTATCTTTGATACGGAAACAAAACCCAAACGATATGAGACGTACCGACATAACATCAATTCTGATAGCAACAGCTGCTTTGCTGTTCTCCTCTTGCGTCCAGGAGGATAGGTATAGTGTTGTATCCTATGATCAGGAGACAAAGACCATATTTAATATAACGGTTACCCGTAATACAAAGACCAAGTCTCATGCTGAGGGTACAAAGGCCAATATAACAGGGAACGATAACGACACCAAGACTGTATCTGATTACAGTATTGACTTGACCCATGCGAATATGGATTCCAAGATCGCTTTCGGTCTGGTAGGTATTGACAATGAGAAGAAGGATTTCATAGTTGACAATTGTCCCATATATGAGACAGGTGGTGTCAGAACCGCAAATCTGATCACATCCAGTCTTTCGAGCGGTTCAGTAAAAGTCAGCGCTTATTATCCCCATGTAAGTAGCGTGAGTTATCACAAAGATGGCTCATACGCCATATCTTTCACACCCAATGATATTAAGAAAGGCCCGTTGGCCTCAAATGCTGTTGACATGAGATGTGACCAGGATTTCGAGACGGTCAATCTTCAGTTCCATCACATCTCCAACAGCGTTGGTTTTAAAGTTTGCGACATTACCGATGACGAGCAGCTCAAGGGACTGATGCATGTCCGCAAGGTTGTGCTTCACGGTATGCCTGCTGAAGGATTGTTTGTAGTAGACGGCGAGAATAGCCGTTGGGTTCCGAATGCCAAGCATCAGGATATCGTATTCTATGAGGGCGATGACCTGGTAAAATGCGGTGTTGAGAATGCTGATTACATGGCAGCCGGAAAACTGTCCACGGAGAGGGCTGATTGCAATCACGTCTTCGTGATACCGGAGGAGTTGAAGGACGGAAAGCATTTTGTTGAGGTTGTATTTGACGTTGATCCGTTCGAATATGAAGGAACAAAGTATCGTGGTGCCAAGGGACAGACCCAGATAATCCAGTTGTCCGGCGTTATTCCGGATGACAGTATGGAATTGGGACTCCAATACACCTTTGTGCTTGGATTGAACATCTACACGGTCTACAGACCTATTGAATTCAGCGCATCAGTCGATGATTGGGAAGTTAAGTTCAATGGCCGTGTGCTTGATTTTGATAATGAATAATAGCAATAAAAAGAGACTACTATTATGAGAAAGATTTGGAATTATGTACAGGGACTCAGGTTCATGTACTGGAAGAGGAGAATTGAAGGAAACTGGTATTTCTCAGATGTGGTATATTACCGTGATGCCAAGAGAATACAGAAGAACACCACCGTCAACAAACGCAAGTGGAATCTGGTACTTAGTCCCAATTCCTACGTTATGTACGGCGACGCCCCGTTGACTGTGGCCAACATGGTTACTATGGAAGGACATTATTCTCTACGTCCTGACGGAAGTCTTACCTTCTGCGAGGAGCGTGACGGAGGTGAAACCATCACAAAGAAGGCACGTCTTTGCAAGTTGAGTGACAAGGAACTCGTCTACAGTTTTGACCGTGACCAGTTTGAGAACCTCAATTATATGAATGAGCAGAAACAGACGGCAATGGCCGACAAGGTATACTATTCTTTCTTCAGACTATAAATAATTAGGTTGAGGGATTCCAAACGGGAATCCAAATTGGCTAAGAAAGAAAACGCGCCCCGATTGAGGGGCGCGTTCTTTCTTTGTCAGTCTGGGGATTTTACTTGATGTTTTTACGCTCAATCATCCAACCAGCCATCTTGCTTACGCCGGGCTCATTGCCTGTAAACATAGTGCCGGCCTCCTTGTCGCCCTTGAGCCACCATTTGAGCCATGCACCTGCTACCTTTGCGTAGTCACCGCCGTTGGGCTGCATGTATGTACCGCCGTGGCCGATGCCGTCAAGGCTTACCAGACATGCGGGCATTGTACCTGCCATACGCTTGAAGTCGTCGTTACCGTTCTCCCATGCGATATCGGTTGAACCGCCAAGGATCCAGATGATTGATTTCTGTTTCAGTTTTGCAAGGCTGGCCTTGTCCTCACTCTCATCGGTGCCGAAGTATCCGCTGTTCATGACCAGGATGGTCTTGATACGTGCATCGTCACTCATGTGGAGAGCCTGCAGACCGCCGCATGACATTCCGGCAGCAGCGATGTTGTCTATATCAAGCTTACCGTAGTAGGGGCTGTTCTTGTCGGCATTCTGAGCGATTGCCCATTCCAGAGCCTGCTTGAGGCCTGCGGGGTCACCCATTGACATTCCGCCACCCATACCGCCGGGCATTCCACCGCCCATACGGGGCATACCGCCACCGGGGAATCCGCCACCCTGACCCATACGGGGTACATCTCCGGT
>CACWIN010000082.1 GCA_902760965.1 uncultured Bacteroidales bacterium
ATATTCAAAAGAATAGCCATTATTTTTTATATTCCAACCACAAAACGAAGATGTCTTTGGTCAAACAAAAGAGGATGACTACTTTTTAGTCACCCTCTTCTTTTTTATTTACGCTTGTCAATAACCTTAGCGTTCGGATAGGCTGCGGGATCAAAAGTAACCTGATCCTCGGTGACGCCAAATGAGACATCATGTATGGTAATAGAGGCAACAGCAATTTTTGATGAAAGACTGATAGGATAATAAGTGCCTTTCTCCACTACAAGTTCCATTTTCTTGGGGTCATTCTTATCCTTGTTGCCCTTTGACTTCTTACACTTGAAATACCATGCCTTGTCTGTTTCACTCTGAAGCTTAACGTCATAACCTTTGGTGATTCCGGAGAACATGTCATCGGCATTTGATTCTACTCCTGAATTCTTTGAAGCATTCTCAATTGTGAGTTCATTCTTTTCGGCATTATATGTCCATGTGGTCTCACCATCGCCCCAGATAACGGTACTTGCATCGGCCACACGTCCGCAATATTTATCACCTAATGACATGATTTGGGTTGAAATGTTGCCTACCAGGATTATTTTCATATCCATGGTCATAACCATACCTTCGTTACGATGCTTTTCAAACTCCGCATCCATACGTGAAATAATCTCCTCGGTTGATTGAGCAAATAATGTAATTACACTCATCATGGCAGCTACCGCCATCATAAATACTTTCTTCATAGTCCAATAATTTAGTCCTTGTTGCGAATATAGGCAAAAAACAAAAACGCGCAAAAGGAGAGTGTCACCAATTCCACATTTTTGCTCACTTTGGCGGAATGAAGGAAATAACGTATCTTCGTGACTCAGAATTGATAATCCTAACCAAAATGACGAGACTTAACAGAGGACTGGCATGGTTTACCATGGCAATTGTAGGAATTGCAGCCTTGACAGTATCATGTGCCGGACAGGCCGGAAAACAGGAGAAAGAACTTATGACAGTAGGAAACCCTTACCTGCCCTTGTGGGAGCATATCCCCGACGGCGAACCTTATGTATTTGAGGATCCGGACAATCCGGGCCAGTTCCGAGTTTATATTTATGGTTCACATGACAGCATGATATCCGGCTATTGCGGCCGTGAGCTTGTTGTGTGGTCGGCATCGGTCAATGACCTGATCCATTGGCGTTATGACGGCGAAATCTTTAAAGTTGACAAGAACGCAAACGGTGAGCCGCTTAGCCGTCTTGGTGTGGCCGATGTCCTGTATGCGCCCGATGTAACTCTTGTTACAGCCCCTAACGGCACCAAGACCTACTACCTGTATCCCAACAACCAGTCAGGCGGCCGAAACGGAATGGTGTGCAAGAGCTCCCGCCCGGACGGACCGTTTGAGGTATGCAACTGGAGCAAGGAGAATCCCAACCGCACCGATGGCATACTGGCATTTGACCCTGCAGTGTTTGTTGATGATGACGGCAAGATTTACGGCTATTGGGGCTTTGAGCGCTCATACGCAGCCGAGCTTGACCCCGCTACAATGGCAACCGTAAAGCCCGGCACACAGATTGTTGAGGATATGGTTCCCGGCCGATACATGGACGGAGAATTCAAGTTCTTTGAGGCATCATCAATCCGTAAAATTCAGGACAAGTACATATTTATATATAGCCGATTCACGCTGGAGGGTGAGTTTGGCCTGCCTTCATCAAACTACACGCTGGCTTACGCCTACAGTGACAATCCTCTGGGTCCCTGGACCTACGGCGGTACAGTAATTGACGGACGCGGACGTGAGATCAACGAGAAGGGCGAGCCCATTGCATCGGCCACAATAGACGGCAATACCCACGGCGGCATTTGTGAGATTAACGGACAGTGGTACGTATTCTATCACCGCCAGACAGGCACCGATGAGTATGCACGCCAGGCAATGGTTGCGCCCATCACTGTCAAGGTTACTCCTGGTCCCGGCGGCAAGGTTGAAATATCGGAAGGTGAATATACTTCTGAAGGTTTCTCAATTGACGGATTGGATCCGCTTGAGCGTCACTCTGCCGGAATAGCATGTTGGTACACCGGTCCTACACCTGCTGTACATGAGTGGCCCAACAACATGTTCTCAGGATCATATGTGGCATCGGCCTATGGTACTGACAGCAAGTTTGACAAGCCGTATGACCTTGTAAACAACACCAATCCCGTGGTGAACAACACCGACGGCTCAATTGTTGGTTACAAGTACTTCAACTTTGACGCCACAAGCGGCCGCAGCGATGTCAGTCTGCTGCTCAATCTGATACCCGAAGGCGTGGAGGGCGCCATCACCATAATGGCCGACCGCCCCTGGGCATCGCAGAAGGGCAAGGAACTGGGCAAGATTCAAATCAAGGCCGATATGCCCCAGCAGCCCACAGAGATTGCAGTAAAACTGCCCGCTCTGGGTGAACTCAGCGGCAAGCACGCCATATACTTCACTTTCTCATCGGACACCAAAGAGAAATCCCTCTGCACCCTTTTGGACTTTCAGTTCCAATAACACACTAGGGGCACAAAGGGGACGGTTCTTTTTGTGCCCCTTTGACACAGAAAGAACCGTCCTAAAATTTATAACTAATAGGGGCACAAAAAGAACCGTCCCCTTTGTGCCCCTCCGCTCAATCAGCGAACGGGGATGCTGTCAACGCGAGCCTGATGGCGACCGCCCTCAAAGGGGGTGTTCAGATACTCGTCCATGATTTTGCGGGCCATATCATTGTCGATAAAACGGCCGGGCATTACCAGTACGTTGGCATCATTATGCTGACGGATAAGGTGAGCAATCTCAGGGATCCAGCAGAGTCCGGCGCGGATACCCTGATGCTTGTTCAGAGTCATGGAGATTCCCTCTCCGCTGCCGCACATGGCTATACCCTTCTCTACCTCTCCGTTCTCTATGCCGCGGGCCAGAGCATGACCGTAGTCGGCATAGTTGCAACTATCAGGAGTATAGGTGCCGTAGTCCTTGAACTCCAGCCCCTTCTCCTTTAAGTATTCAATTACAAACTGCTTCAGTGGGAAAGCAGCGTGGTCACTTGCTATTCCTATCATATTACTTTGGCTTTTGGCTATTGGCTATTAGCTCCATCCGGCGGGATTTGGCCAATAGCCAATAGCTAATAGCTAACAGTTTTACTTAAGCAATGACTTTACCTGATTGTAAACGTTCTCAGCAGTGAAGCCCAGCTTCTCATCGAGCACCTTGTAAGGAGCAGAGAAACCGAATGAGCTGAGACCCCAAACCTTACCGCTGGCACCTACCAGACCCTCAAGGGTTACAGGCAGACCCGCAGTGAGACCGAATTTCTTCTTGTTACCGGGCAGGATGCTGCGCTGATAAGCCTTTGACTGGCTGCGGAACAGGCCCTCGGAAGGAACGCTTACGATGCGGCACTTGATGCCATCCTTACGCAGAAGCTCTGCACCGGCAACCAGAGTTGATACCTCGGAACCTGAAGCGAGCAGGATTACGTCAAAGTCAGCATCGGAACCTGCAACGATGTAAGCACCCTTGGCAGCCTGGCTGTAGTCATTACCTGCGGGCAGAGTCTTGATGTTCTGACGGCTCAGGATAAGACCTGTGGGTGAAGTGGTATTCTCCATAGCGAGCTTCCAAGCCTGTGTGGTCTCGTCGCTGTCGGCGGGACGCAGAACAAGCATTGAGTTCTTGCCCTTGTGAGTCTTGAGCTTCTCCATGAGACGGATCTGTGCCTCCTGCTCAACGGGCTCATGTGTAGGACCGTCCTCACCTACGCGGAATGCATCGTGAGTCCAGATGAACTTAACGGG
>CACWIN010000083.1 GCA_902760965.1 uncultured Bacteroidales bacterium
TAGAGGAAATCTCCAAGTATTGGTATTTCTTCTTTCCTTATTGGTCTTATCTGGTAATTCATTAGATGCTTGAATTTATTGGCGCAAAAGTACCTAAAAAATTAATGATTATGGGCTGGTAGCGATCATTCTGTGTCAAAAATTAAACGGCCCCACAAGTATTTGTGGAGCCGTTTTCTGGTGATTCCGCCGGGATTCAAACCCGGAACCTTCTGATCCGTAGTCAGATGCTCTATTCAGTTAAGCTACGGAACCAAACCCTGCTTCTGTTAAAGCGGTGCAAAGATACCACATTTTTTGTACAATCAAAAAACAAAACCCTCTTTTTTTTATCTTTTCTGTTATTTTGTTCATGTTTTTCCTGTTGCACAAAAAGATTTCTTTTATTTGTAATCAAATCCTTTTTCAAAAACCTATGGAGACCAATAATTACAAGCCTGTCACCTATGCAGCCCGTATTGCGGGCATTATCCTTTTTGTAATAGCAACAACCATAATGAATTCATGCACAAAAGCATCGGATTCCGATTCTACGAACTGGTGGTTCAGAAACGGTGTGCTATCCGGAGGCATCAAGTCAATTGACTATGGCTTTTACAAGCATAATTTTGATAAGAACGGTCGTGAAATCAGTTTCAAGAGTTCTGCAAATGAAATGTTGAATGAGTATGATTCTGATGGATTACTTGTCAGGGAGACCCGCATCGATATTGACAGAGGCGATACAATTATTGAGGAGACCGTCTTTGAATACAACAATAAAGGCAAGTTTGTCCAGCCGTTACTCGATGGTGATGTCGAGGGGTTTGCATATTTCGACTATGACTATCTGATTCCGGATCTTTCAAGAGTGATCATGACAACGACCAGAAACGGTGAAATGACCCACTCAGGTGAAATCAATTATGAGTTCCGTGGTGACCGGATGCTCCGGATCATTTTTGGTTATTATAATAGCAACAGAGATACTACGGTTGTATTATATAAGGGTGATTATCCCTATGAGTGCACCAGAGACAAATTCTGTTTCGGCCCTGTGAGTTACCAGGAGAACGGTATGTTCAGTGAATTCAGGCGGGTTTTCAAAAATTATGACGGCAGCACAAACCGGGAGGTGACACTCAGTTACAGGAACATTAACGGTCTGATGTTAGTTGACAAAAGATGTGTTTTAGACAGTTTCAGCGGCACTGAAACAATATATTACGCCTATGATGATAAAGGCAATCCTATACGCGATATCATATTCAGAGCCGACGAAACCCCGGAAATAGCAGAATACTCATATGTATTTGACAGCAAAGGAAACTGGATTCAGAAGACTGAAACATTCACTGATTTTGAAGGAAACCAGTTAGCTAAACCAAGAACAGAAACACGTACCATTGAGTACTGGTAAAACGTATTCCTGCTCCCGGCGTTTATTCTCCCAAGGCTTTCATCAATGAATCAAACGCCTTGTCTGCATCGGTATTCTGTTCAAGAAGCTGTACAAACTTGCTTCCTATAATGCAGCCTGCAGCATTTGCCTGGGCACTTTCAAGAGTCTGCTTGTTACTTATTCCAAAGCCAATCATGCGCGGATGCTTAAGGTTCATCCCGTTCACGTGGTTAAAGTACTCCTGCTTACGTGCATCAAACTCCTTCTGAGCACCGGTTGTGGCGGCAGAGCTCACCATATAGATGAATCCGTCGGTGTTGTCATCGATAAAGCGGATGCGCTCGTCACTGGTCTCAGGCGTGATTAGCATGATGATACGCACATCGTACTTATCGGCCACGGGCTTTACCTGGGTCAGGTAGTCGTTGAACGGAAGGTCCGGAATGATTACGCCGTCAATGCCAATTTCACTGCACTTTTTAAAGAACGCATCGAATCCGTACTGGTAGATGGGATTGAGGTAACCCATAAGCACCAGCGGCATCTTTACGTCCCTGCGGATGTCGGAGAGCTGCTCAAACAGCAGTCTGAGAGTCATTCCGTTGCGCAGGGCCTTTGTGGCGGCATCCTGGATTACGGGGCCGTCGGCCATGGGATCGCTGAACGGGATTCCTACTTCTATCATATCGACTCCTTTCTGTTCAAGGGTGCGTATTATCTGCGCGGTGCTGTCAAGCGTGGGGTGTCCGGCGCAGAAATAGAGTGACAGGATGCCGTTTTTCTTCTCAGCGAACAAATTATTTATTCTGTTCATAATTACGTATGTTATTGATAAATACACTCAGTTTGTTAATCTCTTTAAGCCCCGGCTCAACCTCAAACTGGCTGTTCAGGTCAATGCCGCGGAATTTGGGATGCTCTATCTCCACAAGACGCTCCTCGGCTCCGGGGCCGATGCCACCGGCCAGGATAAATGGATTGCTTCCGTCATAACTGTCCAGCAGGCTCCAGTCAAAACTTTGGCCGCTGCCACCCCACCCGCTGCATTTGGTGTCAAACAGGAACATATCCACGCCGTCGGCACGCTCAAATGCACTGCAGACTTCAAAATCCGATGCCTGAGACACCTGGATGGCTTTCATTATAGGCAGCCCTGTGGCTTTATGGATAGCGCGGCACAGTTCAGGCGTCTCGGCGCCGTGCAACTGTATGCGGTTAAGGCCCAGTTTACGGACCTTCAGGACCACCTCATCGGCCGTGGGATTTACAAAGACCCCCACTCTGCACACATCGGGCAGATAATAGGGCCTGTCGCTCACATAACGCTTGCTGCCGCTCCAGCACATAAACCCCATCATATCAGGCCCAAGGTTCTCCACCTCCCTGATATTCTGAGCGTCACGCATTCCACAGACCTTGATTATCATATGGCTGCAATGAATTGTTTAAGAGCCATGCCCGGGTCAGCCTCTTTCATGAAACACTCTCCCATAAGGAATCCGCGGAATCCTGCTGCGCGCAACAGGCGTACCGTATCGGGGTTGCTTATGCCGCTCTCGCTCACTTTAACGGCCTCTGTGGCCATTTTCTCCGCCAGACGGAAGGAGTTGGCCACATCGGTATGGAAAGTGCCCAGATTGCGGTTATTTATGCCCGCCATATCGGGGTTGCACTCCAGATAGTCAAGTTCCTGCTCGCTGTGCATCTCCAGCAGCACCTCAAGCTTAAGGTCGTGCGCAGTGCGTGTAAGAGTACGGCACTCCTCCTTGCTCAGGTCTGCAGCAATCAGTAATACAGCGTCTGCTCCGGCATTACGCGCCTCAAACAGCTGATACTCATCAACAATGAACTCCTTGCGCAGAATAGGTATATCAACCGATGCACGAACCTGCGGGATAAAATCCAGGGTTCCGCCAAAGTACTCTCTATCTGTGAGTATGCTAAGGGCTGATGCACCTCCGGCTGCGTACATGGGTACCACATCCATGGGCTTGGCATCCTCATGAATCCAGCCTTTTGAGGGGCTCTTACGCTTGAATTCAGCAATGATTCCATAAGGACTGTCGGCCAGTGAACGGCTCATGCTGCGGGCATTGATGCCGTCGGCCATAAGACGTTCCACCCTGGCGTAGAGGTCTCGGGGTGAAACAACCTGTTTCTGCTGCTCCACCTCAATCCTCTTATTGGCCACTATTTCCTGCAGTATGTCTTGCATTACTGATTGATTTCTACGAACTTACGGAATGTTGCCAGAGCGCGGCCGCTCTCCAGTGACTCACGTGCAACTGCAACGCTGTCCTCAACGCTGATGTTGCGGTCCATGATACCTATGCCGCAGGCTGCGTTGGCAATGATAACGCTCTTCTGTGCCTCGGTTGCCTTACCCTCCAGTACATTGTCAAAGATTGCCTTTGCATCGGATATTGACCGAATATGTCTGACGGTGAAACGTAGTCAAGACCCATATCCTTGGGAGTGAACACCTTCTCAAAGAAGTTGGTCACGAACTTGAATCCGCTGGTCAGTGAGATCTCGTCATAACCGTCATAACTGGTGATTACACCGAAGTTGTCACCGATACGCTGGTGGATATTTACATAAAGGCGCAGCTGAGCCTGTGTGGCGGTTCCGTGCAGTGAGTTCTTGGGATGGCAGGGGTTTACGAGCGGTCCCAGCAGGTTGAAGCATGTGGGAACTCCCAGAGCCTTACGTGTCGGGCCTACAGACTTCATGCCGTATGCGAACAGAGGTGCGTGGAAGTAGCATACGCCGCACTCGTCAAGTGAACGGCGCAGCTTGTCGGCATCATCGGTAAACTTTACGCCGTGCTCCTGGAGAACGTTGCTGGCACCGCTTACGCTGCTGCTGCCGCCGTTTCCGTGTTTGGTAACCTTGTAGCCGGCTCCTGCAATCACGAATGCCGAGCAGGTGCTTATGTTGAATGTATTCTTGCCGTCACCGCCTGTACCTACTATATCAAGAGTGTTTTCCTGATCCAGGTCAATATGCTTACCGGTCTCCAGCAGGCCCTGGCGCAGACCAAGAAGCTCATCTACAGTTACTCCGCGTGACTGGATAGCCATAAGAAGGGCTGCAATCTGCTGATCGTTGTACTTGCCGTCAATAATGTTGAGCATGATGCTGTGTGTCTCCTCCTGAGTCAGTGTGGCACCGTCAATAAGTTTCAAAAGATACTGTTTCATATAGCAATGTTATTTATTTGTTATTCAACCAATTATTGATTATTGTCTTACCCTGTGGAGTCAGTACGCTCTCGGGGTGAAACTGAATTCCGCGTACATCGTACTCGCGGTGTCTTAAAGACATGATATAACCGTCATCGCTGCGGCTGGTCACCTCAAGGCACTGCGGAAGGTCCTTGTCATCGACCACCCAAGAGTGGTAGCGCCCTACCTCAAGGTCCGATGCAAGACCCTCAAACAGATAATCCTGTGCCGTGAGATGTGCCGGAGTAGCCACTCCGTGTACCACATTACCTATATTGAGCAACTTGGCACCGAATGCCTCGCCAATGGCCTGATGTCCCAGGCAGATGCCTAAGATGGGCTTGCGTCCTGCATACGCCTTGATAACCTGAGGCATAAGACCTGCCTCGCTGGGAATGCCGGGACCCGGAGAGAGCACAATCCTGTCAAACTGCTCCAGATCCTCAATGCGGAACTTGTCGTTACGAACTACGGTCACACTTGCTCCGAGCTCCTTTAAAAGATGGCTCAGATTGTATGTGAATGAGTCATAATTGTCTATTATAACGGTCTTTATCATAACTTCTCTGCCATTTGGATTGCCTTGCGCAGGGCGCCCAGCTTGTTGTTAACCTCCTGTAATTCATACTCCACATCGCTCTTGGCCACAATGCCGCCGCCTGCC
>CACWIN010000084.1 GCA_902760965.1 uncultured Bacteroidales bacterium
CATAGTAATTTTACCAAGGTCTTTGACGTTTTCGGAACTGAGTGTAAAGCTCTTGGAGGTATTGAAATGATTATCAGATTTAGCATGTAGCACATAGTTGCCGGCTTTAAGTTGACCGATGAAGAAAGAACCGTTGTCATCAGTAGAACAACCGCCATAAAATGTGGTATCATTTCCTGTTATCTGATAAACTGAAACTGCTACTGAACAAATAGGTTCTGCTGTATCAAAATCCCAAACCGAACCTTTAACTGTATAATTCTGTGCAAAAATGCAGAATGGCATGAGCACCGATGCCAATACAAACAGAAGGACTCTTTTTCTCATAATGCAATGCTTTTGGTTGTTATTTTGGGCAGACGGGACGGATATAAGCGCCCTCTATCCTGCTATATGAGCTTAAAAGAATATTTGACCATATATCACCATCGTCATCTATCGTTGGATTGTAATAATCCCTCTTGTCATAGCCTGATGAAGATCCGGCTTTGACAGGATCAAAACTCAATGCCACACAATTGCGGGTAAATCCGGGTTCCAGTTCAGAGGTCATGTAATAACCAGCGTTATAAATGCTCTGATCGTCATCTGCATATGTCGCAATAAACCAGACAGATGTACATGGAAGGAATATGGAGTTTGATTTATATCCGGGAACCTTACTGGTAATCTTATAGCCGTGAACTCCGTTTACGGTTGTCTCAGTCCACTTGCATTTTTCAAACAGTTCCCTAAACTCCTCCCTGGTGGGCATACGCCAGTCACCTCCCCAGTTCACATGGGCAGCATCATCCTCCAGGTCCAGACGCGTTTTCATATCAATATAGGGATTATGATCTATGGTGGCATTCTCAGTATATTTTGAGTACGTCCATTCCTTAGCATCAGTAAACGCTTTTGCATGCTTATAGTTATAGAGTGAATAGTAGGTTTTCTGAGTGGTTTCACCCCAGGCTATCCGGGCTCCACGCTCCCAAGGATTATCGGCACCCAGGTTACAGTCGGCCCATAGCACGCTTAATCCCAGATCAACTTTGGCATCATGTGTAAGAGGCTTTATTGGTTCAGGCTCCAGTATTTTTCTTTCTGCTGGCTCTCTCTGATCCAATACCGGCCTGATGTTGAGACCCCTATAACGATTATCTCCACCACCCAAAGCTTGCCCCATAGTAGCTGTCCAGTAACGTGACTCTCTTTCATTGACGACCAGGTCTCCAGTCCACGCATACTCACCTATAAAACCGGTAACCGGCAGGTATATGCTCCGTCCTTCATATCCCGGAACATTGCTGGTAATGATATATCCTTTTTGTATTATCTCAGTACGACGCTTGTCTATTTTAATGGTATCCATAACTCCTTTCCAGGTACATCTGGTCTTGAGTTCCCAAAGCTCATCGGCAGTAGGCATGCGCCAGCCATCGCCCAGCAGGACTGCAGCGGCATCATCGTCAGCATCAAGAGTCTCCTTGTAATCAGGCTCCGGATAATTGCCAATAAAGAAATTGTCACCGCCCATATTATACTTGGTCCACTGAGTTGAATATTCCCCGAATTTGTAGTTCTTACCCGAGTAAAATCCGGCCTTGGGACTTGTCTCACCCCATGCAAAGTATGCGCCGGTTTCTTCAGGGGCCGATGCACCTAAATTGGCCGATGCCCACTTGACGCTGAGTCCCAGGTCAACCGGCTCAGGCACCGGCAGAGTAACCGTAACTGTCATCTTAGTCTCCTTGCCTGCAGAGCGGGCTGTTATCTCACAGCTGCCGGATCCGACAGCAATCAGATAGCCTTCTGCGACAGCCGCCACATTGGCATTTGACGTACTCCATACAATGTTTCCATCGTTTAGCGTACGGCCCGACGGGATCATGCTCACTGTCATCTGACGAATCTCACCGAAATGAAGGTCCAGGTGTTCATCGGGTAATGCTATTGACGCAAATTTATCGGCATCATGTTGTTTGACAGGGCGCACGTTCATTCCAACAAACCTTTGTTTGTTTCTATTCACTTCTACCTCTGTGATAACAGAGACTTTGGAGCGTTTTCTGGGCCCCACTAACGTATCGTTCCAGTTGCCGAAATATTCGGTACCACAAAAATCACCCACGGCCGTTGACGACCAGAGGTTATACTCCTGGCCAACGCCTGCGGTTTTATCATCAATCATACACCCTGAAAAGGGGATAAAGATCTTTTTACCCTCAAAACCCGGAATCTTACTCTCAAATTCCATTCCCATTACCCCTTTTACAGTCACTGTCTTCCTGGAGCATTTTTCAATAAGCTCCTTAAAATCCTGAGATGTAGGTATATTCCATTCTCCGCCCGACAGCACCGATGCCACATCATCAATACCCTCAAGACGGTCCAGATTATCTGGTTTAAGCAGGAACCCGGAATTTTCGTTAGTGGTATATTTATCTAGGTAGGCTCTATTACTGGAAAAAGTACTGAAGTAACGGTAGTTCCCCCAACAGAAATAATCCTTGGGTTCTATCTCAGCCCAGGCATAATAGTCACCATAATTCTGAGGCTTATCGGCCCCCAAGTTACATGTGGCCCACAACACGCCAAGTCCCAAATCCACAAACTCCATATCATGCGGTTTAACGGTAACTGTGCATCTGGCCGAATAGTCGTAAGCCTGCACCGTGATTACACTTGTGCCGGGATTCCTGGCTACAATCAGTCCGTCATCCATAACGGAAACCACGTTTTCATCGGATGATTTCCAGATGCAGGCGCTGTTTACGTTACGTCTGCCGCCAGCCATTGTAACACTCAATCTGGTCGTTGTATGCTGACTCATTGTGATATTCTCCTTGTCAACCCTGATGCCTGTAATCTCACTGTCAGAGATAGGTATTACCATACGTACCGATTGCTCCGAGTAACGGTTCTCGCTGTGCCACTCTATGCCGTCGCTCATGAAATTGAAACCGTATGCCGATCCCCCTTGGGGCTGAGCTCCGGGAGTGGAGGTCCAATATGAGCCATAACTATGCTGACGCATCAACTGGCCATCCTGCAGCCAACCTGATGCGGGCAGGAAAATACTGCGGTCCTTGTATCCGTCAATATTGCTTGTAATCAGATATCCGGCTTTTCCGTCCTGCTCTGTCCATTTCCATGTACAGTAATCAAGCAACTCGTTCCACTCGGCCTTGGTTGCCAGACGGCTGCCATCGGTAGTTTTAATGTCAATAGCATCGGCCCACGTCCAATACCATCCGAACGGTCTGAGATCAGTGGTACCCATATTGACAGTACCCCATTTTACACTCAGACCCAGATCAACAAATTCATTCTGGGCAGTGGCGGAAATACAGAGTGACATCAGCAAGGATGCCAATGCAAACATCAGGACTCTCTTACTCATAATGCAATGCTTTTGGTTGTGTACTATCTAAACTGATATATGCTCAAAATGCGTCTTCTGTTAAAGCGGGTTTCTCATAATACCCAGGCCGGGGTCGAAAATACCTTTTTTAGTTCGCCACAGCGAACAGGCGGCCCTTCGGGACCGCTCTCGCTCGCATACTCGCTTCGCCCCAATACGTTATATCGCGGGTTAGGGGTGGACGGGACGGACGGTAAGGCCCCAGCACCGGCAGTTCTCCAGGTCGATGCTGACTTCAAACGAATCTATATTCAATATATGAAGGGCGTAGCAATTAGATGGTCCGGGATTATAAGACCCTTGTCTCTTTATCGGATTCAGTGTACTGGACCAATAGTAACCGTCTGAACCTAGTCCATCAGAACGGCTCCTTGTTGTTGGCAGGAAAATGAAACGGTCTGTATAACCTTGCTTACCACTTATAATAAGATAACCTTCACGCCCATTCAATGCAGCCCAAATAAAAGTGCAGTTATTGGCCAATTCCTGCAGCTCATTGGCTGTTGGAGTGCGCCAACGTCCTCCCCAGTTTACATGTGCGGCATCATCTTCCGGCTCAAGAACCTCATACTTATCAATACGCCCCAAATTGCTGTCCGAATTGTATTTGGAAAACCGGACATCCCAAAAGTCATTTCCACCAGTGTTGAACCGGTAGTTCTGCCATGTGTAGTCTGGCTTGGTGGTAACCTCACCCCAAGCGTATCTGTCACCAGTCTGTTCCGGACTGTCAGCACCGATATTACAAGTGGCCCACTTAACGCTGAGCCCCAAGTCAACATACCCATGACCGTTCTCAATATCAGTATAATATTGTTCAGGCAATGAAACAATGTGCCTTAAACCGATACTGTCAACCTGGAACTCAAGCCCCGGCACATTTATGTTCACCGGATCATTTGACCTGACTATAGACGACCTGCACATATCAACATTATAGACCTTGGGAGGAATAACCGATGCCAATCCTGATTGCCACAAAGAATCCATATCAATTGTTGGGTAATCTATATCTGCTTCACGTGGTGGTATAGACAGACCTGATGCCGTCTTGATATCCGATGTGTTATTAACGGGCTGCGGGTCATCCTTACACACCATCTTAATCTCATAATAGGTGGTGTCAATGGGAATATCAACCTTTTCATAACCCACATAAGTAATAACCAGCCTGTCCTTAGGGTTGACTAACTTGAAAGAGAAAGAGCCGTCATTAGCGGTAATGCAATGAGCCACAATACGGTCTGCAGCATCCCTCTCGTTCACAGTCGTCATCATCAAGGGACCGTAATCGTCATCTACAAATCCAGAAATGATATCACCCGCCTTGGGCTTATCCTGAGCAAACACAGAAACAGCAGCTGCCTGCATGAGCAACATCGCAACGAGTAGGACTAAATGCCTTTTCATATTTTTTGTTTTGTTGTTTCTGAGGCAAATGTAAACACTAAGACACCATCAGAACAATAAACAGGCGCTGCAAAAACGTTGCAATCCGCCGCCGGGGCTTGAACCCTTCCTTTTTTAAGTTCGCCACAGCAAACGCGCTCCCTATACCAAAAAAAATACAATCATGCAAAGATTTGACAAGGTTGCTTTCTTTGCTTACCTTTGTTAAAACCATTTTTAATTATGAGATAACAATATGGAACAGAGTAAAATCTTAATTTACCTGACAGACGATGGACACACACAAATTGATGTACGTCTTGAGAATGATACCGTATGGCTTACACAAACTCAAATGGCCGATCTATTCAAGTCATCTAGAACAAACATCATTGAACACATACAAAATATCTATAAGGATGGAGAATTAAATGAAAAATCAACATGTCGGAAAATCCGACAGGTTCGGCAAGAAGGTAAACGTACTGTT
>CACWIN010000085.1 GCA_902760965.1 uncultured Bacteroidales bacterium
TGATGCCACCATGACAGACTCGGAACTCAAACCTACCGCATGGTCACAGATGAACATGTTCCAGCTTTACGGAGGAAAGCGCAAATAAACCTTACTATATCAATTAATTATGAAAATCGGAATCATAGGAGCCGGCTGGATTGCCGACAAGATGGCCGAGACACTTACCGGCCTGGACAATTCAATGAAATATGCCATTGCAGCACGTGATCTTGGCCGCGCTCAGGAGTTTGCAAAGCATTGGGGATTTCAGAAGGCCTACGGCTCATACAAGGAGATGGTAGAGGACCCGGAGGTTGACCTTGTATATGTTGCCACTCCCCACTCCCACCACTTTGAGCATGCCAGCCTTGCCATAAACGCCGGCAAGCCCGTACTCTGCGAGAAAGCCTTCACAGCCAATGCCCGTGAGGCCGATGCCCTGCTCAACCTGGCTCACAAGAAAGGAATATTCATAACCGAGGCAATCTGGACCCGCTATATGCCGCTGTCCATGAAGGTAAAGGAACTGCTTGACAGCGGTGCCATAGGCCAACCCCGTCTTCTGAACGCGAGCCTTTGCTATATGATGGAGTTCAAGGAGCGAATACTGCGTCCGGACCTCTGCGGAGGTGCACTTCTGGACCTTGGCGTATACAGCATCAACTTCTGCCGCATGTATTTTGGGGCCGATATCATCAACGAGAGCACCAACTGCATCAAGAGCAGCACCGGAATGGACATGCACAACTCCATCAGCTGGTCATACCGTGACGGAAAGATTGCCAACATACAGTCCAGCACCCTTTGCCTGTGCGGTCGTCTGGGCCAGATCTGCGGTACTGAAGGTTATCTGATTGTGGACAACATCAACTGTCCCGAGCGCATAACAGTCTATAACGATTACAAGCCGACGGCTGTATTTGAAAAGCCGTCAACACAGATAACAGGATATGAATATCAGGTTTTAGCCTGCAAGGAAGCCCTTAAGAACGGCTGGCTTGAATCACCGTACATGCCTCATCAGGAGACACTTGACATAATGAAGGTGATGGATTCCCTGCGTAAACAGTGGGGAGTGGTATATCCGATGGACTGAGTCTTTTATTTGGAGGTTTTCTTTCTTATTGACTCGTAATAATCATGTCTGGCCGGATTCTCAGGAAACCAACCTTTGAGGACACGTTTTTCCTGCTGGAACATCTCGCCTATTCCCCACAGACAGGAGAATGCAAAACCGCCTATTATGGTCGATAAGGTCTGGTTCTTGACCAGCATGGACATAATGCAGCATATCAGACCTACCAAAAGCCAGACCCACCAGCTTTTCTTACCCCAATAATACTCCATTTTGATGACGGCAGGATGACACATGCCGATGCTGAGAAAGACTGCAGCGCCTACAATTATACCACTGAAATTCATGGCCGCAAAGATAGTGCAAAATTTCCCTTCTGAAGGAAAAGAGTGTAACTTTGCGCTGTAAAAAAATGTTATGGAATACCTACCTCAAGACCCTGCCATGTTGGTATCGGCAGTGAATATGCTTTTAAGAGACCTGGAGTATGACTCATTGGAGTCTTTGTGCTATTCATTTGACAGAGACCCCGAAGAAATAAAGAAGTATCTGCTGCACTATGACTATGTCTACAACGAGCAGCAGAAACAGTTCCGTCCCGTAATGTAATTGGCCTCTCAGACCTTCTCCTCGCCTATCATTATCAGACGATACAGGTTGCAGCCTATGAAGTTGCCTATAACCAGGCATACATAGAGCAGCAGCACGCTACCCAGATTCTCCTTAATGAAACTGAAGGGAACTGTCAGGTAGTAGAATGCATCGGCTATGCAGTGCGGAAATCCGCACAGAATGAACATGGGAACTGCAAACAGCAGCGGCAGCCACTGGTTACGGCGTGCAAAAGTAACGGCTGTAGTCATCAGGAATCCGCAACCTATTGCAAGCAGACCGGCACGTACTGGACCTATCGCCAATCGGCCTTCAAGAATCTTCTGAGCAGACTCCTGCAAAGGCATCGGTGATACCCTGGCCAGCAGTGATACCAACAGACAGCCTACTATATTACCCAGCAGGATAAGCAACAGGTCACCCACCTCACCTTTGACTATGAATCCGGCAGTACCGGTATAGAGCTTAAGCTTATAGCAGACTACGGTGATAAGGCCGAATGCGAACATAACTGCGCCTACAACACCACCAAGAGCCAGAAAACCGAATCCTGCAATTCCAATGCAGATACCTGCCAATACTGAAGACTTGAAGATTGTACTGAACTTTCCCATATTCAAAAGTTTATGCTCACAAAGTTAGCATTTTTCCTGCTCGTGAGCATAAAGATTTGTGGGATAATCTCCGTTGAAACAGGCGGTGCAAAGCTGGCACTGCTCCATGCTGCGGCCCGAAGCCTTGTAGAGTGACTCCAGAGACAGATAATAGAGCGAATCAGCACCTATGAAGTCACGTATTTCCTCGACGGAATGACTGGCACCGATAAGCTCTTCGTATGTACCGGTATCTACACCGTAGTAGCAGGGATATGCGTACTTAGGACTTGCTATGCAGACATGAACCTCAGTAGCGCCTGCCTCGCGAAGCATACGTACAATCTGACGTGATGTGGTACCGCGAACTATAGAGTCGTCAATAAGGATCACACGCTTGCCGTTAACGATACTGCGCACGGGTGACAGTTTCATCTTAACACCCTTATCACGCAATTCCTGCGCAGGCTGGATGAACGTACGGCCCACATATTTGCTCTTGAGCAGACCCATCTCATAAGGAATGCCGCTGGCCTCGGCGTAACCCATTGCAGCGCTCAGGCTTGAATCAGGCACACCTACAACGATATCTGCTTCAACGGGATGCTCCTCATAAAGCAGACGGCCCGAGAGTTTGCGGAAAGAGTGTACGTTGCAACCCTCAATATCGCTGTCAGGACGTGAGAAATAGATATACTCCATAACACACATGCGGTGACTGCGCAGTTTGGAGTAGTCATTTGAGCGTATGCCGTGATGATCAATGGATATCACTTCGCCCGGATTTACGTCACGAATGAATTCGGCACCGATTGCATCGAATGCACAGGTCTCGCTGGCAACCACATAACCGTCACCTAACTTGGCGATAGAGAGCGGATGGAAACCGTACTTGTCACGGC
>CACWIN010000086.1 GCA_902760965.1 uncultured Bacteroidales bacterium
CGGTCAGGCCTCTAAGGCTACTCCTCTGGGTGCTATCGCACAGTTCGCCGCTCAGGGTAAGCGTATCCGCAAGAAGGATCTTGGTATGATCGCTACCACTTACGGTTATGTATATGTTGCTCAGATTGCAATGGGTGCCGATCACGCACAGTGCCTCAAGGCTATCCGCGAGGCTGAGGCTTGGCACGGTCCTTCAATCGTAATCGCTTACGCTCCCTGTATCAACCACGGTCTTAAGGCCAAGGGCGGCATGGGTAAGAGCCAGGCCGAGGAGAAGAAGGCTGTCGAGTGCGGTTACTGGCACTTGTGGCGTTACAATCCCGCTCTTGCCGAGGAGGGTAAGAATCCGTTCTCACTCGACTCAAAGGAGCCTAACTGGGAGAACTTCCATGACTTCCTGATGGGTGAGGTTCGTTACCTCTCAGTCAAGAAGGCATATCCCAATGAGGCCGAGGAGCTCTTTGCTGAGGCACAGAAGATGGCTCAGCTCCGCTACAAGAGCTACATCCGCAAAACTCAGGAGAACTGGGAATGATACCAATGGGGTCTGACCCCTTTGGTACTGTTTTAGTTAAAAAGGGGCATTCGGGTTTCCGGATGCTCCTTTTTGCGTATATTTGCGGCATATTTATAAAGGACACAATCATTTGCCTATGAAGAAATTATACTCAATACTTATTGCAGCATGTCTGTCGGTAACGGTTATGGCTCAGGATAATTACAAACTGGGCAAGCCCAATAACGACAATTACAGGTACCTTGATTCGTACGAGAATCTGAAGGAATACATCAACACTACCAAGTATCCCAATTTCAAACTCGGAGCCGGTACCACTGCAAACGACTATGTCAGCAAATCGGCTTACAGGAATCTTATAAACGACAATTTCACCGAGACTGTTGCCGGCAACGCCATGAAGATGGGCAGCGTGGTAAACAGTAACGGTGACATGAACTTCAGTTCGGTCAAGTCATACGTGAATACCGCTACCGCAGCGGGCCTTAACGTCTACGGCCACACTCTGGCATGGCATTCACAGCAGCCCAAGACCTGGTTGCTCAAACTCTTGGCCGATAAGCCCGATCCCAACGGCGAGACCGAGTATGCAGTGCTTGCCAGCAAGGATTTTCGCACGTCTCAGAACATAGTGTGGAACTCCAGTACGGACCAGTACGGCTTTTCAATCAGTTATGATGCCACCAACGGTCTCAAGGTACATTGCACCAAGGTGAATCCCAACTCATGGGATGTTCAGTTCGTAGTGATGAATAATATCGCCCTGGATGTGGATGAGGATTACAAGATGACCATTACGGTACGTGGTTCTGAAGCAGGTACATTGCATAGCAAGCTTGGTGATTGGAGTACCGGTGCATATAAAGACATTCCCTTTACTACCGAATGGCAGGATCTGGAGGTTAATTACACAACCGTCATGGCCAACAATTTCGTGATGCTTCAGTGCGGTGATTTTGAGGGTGACGTATATATCAAGAGCATTAAGATTGAGGGATCCCGTGTCAAGATGGTCAAGCAGACAAAGCAGGAGATGCATGATACCCTGGTCTATGCAATGGATAAGTGGATAAAGGGTATGATGGAAGCCTGTGGGGGCAAGGTTAAGGCGTGGGATCTGGTCAACGAGGCCATATCCGGCGGCGGTGACGACGGCTGGGGTCATTATGTGTTGCAGCACTCTCAGAATTACAGCGCCAATGCCAATCCCGATGCCACATGGGATGTGGGCGGTGATGCCTTCTACTGGCAGGACTACATGGGTGATCTGGAATATGTCCGCCAGGCCTGCCGTCTGGCACGAAAATACGGTCCCGATGATATTGTCCTCTTTATAAATGATTATAATCTGGAGTCTGATTGGGACAATAACAAGAAACTTGTCTCACTTATAGATTGGATCCGTAAATGGGAGCTTGACGGTGTTACCAGGATTGACGGCATAGGCACCCAGATGCACATCTCATATTATGAGAATACCGGTACGCAGGCCAGCAAGAAGAGAGCTATCACCAATATGTTTACGCTTATGAAGCAATCGGGTAAACTGGTCCGTGTGAGCGAAATGGATATGGGTTATGTCGATATTAACGGTAATACACTCAAGACCAGTGCGCTTACAGAGAAACAGCATCAGAATATGGCCGGTTTCTATGCATGGATAATCAATGAGTATCTGCGCATAATACCGCCCGCACAGCAGTGGGGTATCTGTCAGTGGTGTACCAACGATGCCAACGGCGGATGGCGCGGCGGTGAGCCCGTGGGTATTTGGGATGTCGACGGTTACCGCAAGCATGCATATGCAGGTTTCGTGAGCGGACTGAGTGGCACTATAAGCGGTATTGATCAGCCTCAGGCCGACAGGACAATCGATGTTACAGCCGGTGTCTACAATATGGTGGGCCAGCGCATCCAGGCCTCATCGTTTGATGAACTCCCGTCGGGCATCTATATCATCGGCGGAAAGAAGGTTGTGAAATAAAAAAAAGGAAGGCCAAACGGTCTTCCTTTTTTGAAAATGATACCAATGGGGCCTGACCCCATTGGTACTATTTTTATGAGATTGCGATGCTCTGTACGGCCTGGGCTTGCTTTTCGGCAGGCAGCTTGGGTACGTCGATTGTCAGTACGCCATTCTCAACTTTGGCCGATATTTTCTCGCGGTCTGCATCATCGGGCAGGATGTAGCTCTGGTTGAACTCCTGATAAGAGAACTCACGACGGATGTAGTTGCGTTTCTTGTCCTCCTTGTTTTCCTCGTTCTTGTGAACCATTGAGATTGACATTACGCCGTCGGCATCAACCTGCAGGTTCAGTTCCTCTTTCTTAAGTCCCGGAACAGCGAACTCAAGTTCGTAGTTCTTCTCATTCTCGATTACGTTCAGAGCCGGTACATTGGCTGCGGTGCGGGTAGTGAACCAATCGTCATTCATAAAATCGTTGAACAGACTGGGTAACCAATTCTGATTGTAATTCTGATTTCTTCTTGCGAGTAACATAGTTGTAACCTCCTATACTTTAATTGTTAAACATTCTGTTTTATCCGGCTCCCTTTCGGGGCGCCTTCGCAGTATAAGAGACAAAT
>CACWIN010000087.1 GCA_902760965.1 uncultured Bacteroidales bacterium
AATTCGGCGCTCTTTATCTCCATTTGTGTGGGTTTTGTGTGTGCAAAAGTACGAATTTTTGGCCGAATCCGTTAAATTTGCAGTGTATTGAGCCATAATTAATGAATAAGGAATATCCGTCGGCAGCGTTGGAAAGGGCAGTGGGTGAGTTCGCAAAACTCCCCGGCATAGGCCGTAAGACAGCCTTGCGCCTGGTTCTGCATATGCTTTCCAAACCTGAGGAGGAGGTGAGTACCTTTGGGCGTGTGTTCTCCACACTCAAGCAGGATATCCGCTACTGCAAGGTGTGCCATAACATATCGGACACCGATACATGCGCCATCTGTGCCAATCCCAAGCGTGATGCATCAACGCTTTGCGTGGTTGAGAACGTGCAGGATGTGCTGGCCATTGAGAGCACCATGCAGTTCAACGGACTGTACCATGTGCTGGGCGGAGTAATATCACCTATGGACGGTGTTGGCCCGCAGGATTTGCAGATAAACAGCCTTGTGGAGCGCGTGCAGGCAGGAGGCATAGAGGAGGTTATCCTGGCGCTGAGTCCCACGATGGAGGGCGATACCACCAACTTTTTCATTTCCCGCAAGTTGCAGCCGTTTGGAGTAAAACTGAGCGTGATTGCACGCGGTGTGGCTGTGGGCAACAACCTTGAATATGCTGATGAAGTATCACTGGGGCGCTCCATTCAGGACCGCACTCCTTTAAAATAATTGCAAATAGGATGAATACTAAGAAAATGTCTGTCAAGCTGATGGCAATGTGGATCAGCATGTATCTGATAGCAGGAATTATTGCACTGTTGTTTGAATTCGGCCCTTTAAAGGGAATGGCTGTAACGGCCCCCAATGTGATTTACGTTCTGCAGGTGGTAGGAGTGCTCGCCGCCCTTGCGCTCAGTCCGCTGGCTCTGCGCGGTTTCAAGAAGATGGTTGACCGCCTTGACGAGAAGGAGTACCCCGAGGAGAAGATAGGAAAGATATACATGACATGCTCTGTTTTGCGCCTTGCCGCATTCTTGCTGGTCATAGAGTTTGGAGTTGTGCTCTACTATCTTCTGAATGATACCATAGGACTGTACATTGCAGCCATCGGTGCAATTAATTCAATGTTCGCTATTCCCACCAAGGCCGGGATTGAACACGAAACAGGTTACTTTGATTGATAATGCCCGCAGTAAGCGTCATCATAGTCAGCTATAAGGTGAGGTACTACATTGAGCAGTGCCTCAACTCCGTTCTGCGGTCGGTTCCCGATGCGCAGATACTTGTGGTTGACAATAATTCTGATGACGGATCGGTGGAGTATCTCAGGGAGCGTTTCCCGCAGGCTGAGGTTATTGCCAATGATTTCAATGCCGGGTTCGGTAAGGCAAACAATATGGCTCTGCCCAAGGCTCAGGGCCGATATGTGCTGTTCCTTAATCCTGATACGGTTGTGGCCGAGCGTACCATTCCCGGTTGCATCGGCTATATGGATGAACACCCTGAGGTCGGTGCCGTTGGAGTTCGTATGCAGCACGGAAACGGCCGGTTTGCGCCGGAGTCACGCCGCTCGCTGCCTACGCCGTCGGTATCGTTCTGGCATATGACAGGTCTGGGCAAGCTGTTCCCAAAGTCAAAGGTGTTCGGAAAGTACCACTGCACCTATCTTAATAAGGATATGGAGTGCCCCATTGATGTGGTATCGGGCGCATACATGTTTGTGCGCAGGGAGGCGCTTGACAAGGTGGGCGGATTTGACGAGGCCTTCTTTATGTACGGCGAGGACATAGACCTCTCTTACCGCATACTGCAGGCCGGATATCAGAACCGTTATCTGCCGCTGCCCATAGTACATTATAAAGGTGAGAGTACCAACAAGACATCTTACCGTTATGCCAAGGTGTTCTATGACGCCATGCTTATTTTCTTCAACAAGCACTTTAAACGTTACAGCCGTCTGTTTGCTTTGCTGGTGAGAATTGTGGTGGGTTGCAGGAAAATCGGTACTTTTATAGGACAGAACATCCATGCGCGCAGCCTCAGACTGGCCGATTTCACTGAAAACTGCCTGTACGTGGGCCGGAAGGAGACATTCGCCGATGTGGAGCGTATGATTACGGGCAGCACCTATCTGCGCAATCCGCAGTTTGTGGAGGGGGCCGATGATGCCGGCTCAGCGCTTGAGGGACGTATTGACAATGGTGTAAAAGCCGTTATCTTTGACACTGACGCTTTCTCTTACGATGCCATCCTGTACTGGATGTACAGCAAGGCGCAGGAGGGCAGGCGATATACAATGGGACTTTATTCTGCCAAGACTGGCAAACTTATAACAGAGGACGAAGTGATATGACAGAGAAGGATTTGTTATCAGATGGCAAGTACCGTCTGCGTGCTCCGGAGCCCGAGGATCTGGATGTGATTTTCGGTATGGAGAATGACACGTCGCTGTGGATGGCGTCGGGTAATGCCGTGCCTTATTCACGCTATCAGATCAAGAAGTACATTCTTATGTCGTCGCATGATTTCTATACGGACCGCCAGATTCGGTTCATGATTGAGCGTGTGAGCGACAATGTGGTTGTGGGCAGCATTGATCTGACCGATATCGACCCCTACAACGGACGTGCCGAGATCGGCATCGCTCTGCTTTCGGAACACCGCGGGCAGGGAATAGCATCGGCCGCAATCAAACTTATGTCGGAGTACGCAAAAAAAGTTTTGCGTCTGCGCCAACTGTTCTGTCATGTGCCGGCCGACAACAAACCGAGCATTAAACTGTTCACCAGTAATGGGTTTGCTAAAACGGGTCGTCTCAAAGAGTGGCTCGTGAAAGACGAAGGTCATGTCGATGTCTTGCTTTTGCAGAAAATTTTTTGAAAAAAATGTGCTCAGACGCTTGTAGGTATCAAAAATGTACGTACCTTTGTCACCGCAAAACAGCGAGGTGTGTTAGTTCAGCTGGTTAGAATGCCGCCCTGTCACGGCGGAGGTCATGGGTTCGAGTCCCATACACACCGCAAAAAAGAGTCGCCAAATGGCGGCTCTTTTTTGTGGTGTGTAGTACACACATCTTTTTAGTTCGCTAACGCGAACGGGCGGCAGATTTAATAGGGAACACGGGTGAGATTCCCGGACAGTCCCGCTGCTGTATTTCTCCGGATACCGTTTCAGGATGAGCAGTCGCTCCCATGACTGCAACAAACGCCACTGGCCGTCAGGGTCGGGAAGGTTCCTGAAACAGGAGATAAGTCAGAAGACCTGCCCAGAATTCCAAGTTATACTTATGCCCCGAGGATAGGGCGGGTACGACAAATGTCTGAAACAGAAGAAATAGAATTTGACAGAAGCGGACTCTGTGTTTCCGTGTGTGGTATATGTTTATCGTTTGTTCCAAACGATGAACGTAAGCTTCGCCTCGGAATAGAAAACCAGTTTTCTCTTCTCTCGGCTCGCATTACGTTTGACAAAAAAATACTTGTTTGATGTCAGCCCTTAATTGGACTGAAGCGCAGTGAGTTCCGGTTATTTGGAACTCGCGAAAAGTTGGGGAGGCCGTGAGGGTTTCCTCATCTTTTTTTGATTAAACCATTTATGGAAAACGGCATCAAAAGAGTGTATGGACGCCCGTTCTTTTATAAAAATTGCCTTTACCGCATTTTCATTATGTGTGTGCGGTACTGTCCGTGCGCAGTGGGAGCAGCCTGTCATTATTGATGACAACTACCAGCACTATGAGTATCCGCTTCAGGAGGGTGCTCCGCTGGAGTTCGGTAAAAGACCGGCAGGTGTGGGATCCGTATTGTTTGAGACCAATCCTAAAGGAGCAAAGATATTTATCGACGATATCTACCAGGGCGTCACTCCGCTGCTTATAGAAAATGTCCAGGACGGTACGTATCATGCCCGTATGGAGATGGACGGCTATCTGAATTACTATGTGGTGTTTGATGTGGCCGCAACGCTGCAGTCACATGTCACAGCCGGACTGACACCCCGTCCGCATTACTTCTTTGACCGCCG
>CACWIN010000088.1 GCA_902760965.1 uncultured Bacteroidales bacterium
CCCCGCTAACCTGTTCAAAAGGAATCTGCCTGAACCGGGAGCTCTCTTTAAGGCGGTTGATAGCCATATTGACGGTAATCCTGCTAAGCCATGCATAAACGGAGCCTTCGCTCACATATCGGAAAGACTTGAAGTTATCCATAGCCTTGATCATACAGTCATGCATCAGGTCTCGCGCCTCCTCCCTGTCCTCAATGTATCTGAGACATATTGCGTAGAGTCTTGATGAATATCGGGTATACAGCTCCGCCTGTGCATCCCTATCATTACGGACGCACCCCAAAGCCAATTCCTGCTCTGTTAGGAAGCTTTTCATCATCACTTTTTCAAGCCTTTCCGCTAAATAAACCGCAATTTACTGAAAATGCGTCTTGCATTATAGAAAAAATATGTTGCGAACAAAAAAGGGCGGTTCCAATTCTCATAAAGGACTATGAAAAAGATTTATCTGCGGGTGCTTGCCGCTACCATAATTTGCGGCTTATCTACAGTATGTTTATCGCTGAACTCCTGCAATAATGCCAAGTCACAAGAGTCAGGCCAGACACCTCAGGTGCAGAGCACCGAACTGATACGCACCAGCCAGAGCTGGGATGGCGTTGAGTTGCCCGATTACCTGCAGGGTCGCCCTGAACTGGTGGCTGTAAAGTATGTTTTCCCCGCCGGCAAGAAATTAGGCTGGCACCACCACCCCGTAATGAACTACGGAATACTGGTGCAGGGCGAGCTGACCATCATCGGACTGGACGGCAAGACCAAGGTAGTTCATGAGGGCGAGCCAGTTGTCGAAATGGTGAATACCATCCACCACGGCGAGAACCGGGGTGACAAGGACGTCATCCTCTACATGTTCTACCTCTCGCAGCAAGACTCCCTGCTGGCCGTACAGCATCCTGAAATACCGCTGGAGTAAAAATGATACAAAGGACAGACCCCTTTTGTACCCTTTTGTACTGACACAGGAATGGGTCCATTTGTGTCATTCATTCGATATAAGAATCTTCTTCAAAAATTTCTATAATCTCGGCAGTCTTATTATCTATTTTTTCAGCAGAACTTTTGGGGACTTTCGATATGGAGTACCATCCAGTCTGAAGTTTAGAGGAATGGTGTATTTTACCCTCACCGCTTTACCACGATTTTTGCCGGGCTTCCACTTAGGCATGGCACTTATTACCCTCATCGCCTCAGCATCCAGTAGCTCATGGATACCTTTCACTACCTCTGCACTGCTTATACTACCGTCCTTTTCTACCACAAATGTAATAATTACACGACCTTGAATACTATCCTTGCGACACAATTCCGGATACTTTATGTTATCACGCAGATAATCCGCTAAAGCCTGCGGACCGCCCGGAAACTCCGGAAAATCTTCAACTACGAAATAGATTGCATTTGTATCGAGAGGTTCATCAATGTAAAAAATCTCCTCATATACGATATCGCCGTTGGGTGAATAATTGTTCTCTTTGTCCACGTCAAAAGATTCAACTCTGATATCCGGATTATCCGATGCTTTGGCATCAGAGAGATTATTCATCTGATCGTTCCAGTTCTTATCCGGCAAACGGTAAAACATATCAGGCCAGGAGTATGCCATCTTTCCGGGCTTAAGTGCATATATGACATCACCATCATAGAATATGCTCTCTATTATTTCAACATCGTCTGTTTCACCAGTCTCTACTTTCTCGCTTCTCTTCTTGGCATCCTCTATTTCAAAATCCCTACGCTTCTGGGCTTCACCTATATTACCGTCAACCGTCTTCAACAGCTCTTTTGCCAGCGTAGCGTCAATCTCTTTTGTCTTGGCAATTCCGGGCTTTTTATATACCAGTTCATACTTATCGGCCTTCTTTACAACATACATGCTGAAATAATTGTTACCCCAGGCATCATCCACAACATAACCGCAGACAAAACCCTCAGGAGCCTTATTCTGCATATTTTTAAAATTCCAGGACTCCGGATCCATCAGCTCCCATGAACCATTCAGGGGATATCCGGCCGCAAGAGCAAGCTGTGACATCATCACAACGCCCAAAAACAGAAAAGACAACTTTCTCATAATGCAGTTTATCAGGTTGTTCATCTTATAAACGGCAAAAATCTCTGAATACGTCTTTATTTCACATTGAACTTGCCCACTTCTTCATTCCAGGTTTCATCCGGGAGTTCTGTCGATCCGCCTGACTCTAATATTCCAATCATGCCCGGTTTCATTGCATAGATATAGTTGCCGTCATAGAACCTTATCACCTGAATTCCATTACCATTTGAATTGCTTGCCTGTTTTACCTCAGCCTCCTTTTTCTTTTCCGCTTCAGTGAAACTGATGTTCATTGATTCCTCAAGCTGTCTGGCCAACTTCTTGTTCACTTCCCTTACCTCCTGATAATCTCTTATTTTCTTGACCAGTTGATGTTTCTTTCCGTTTTTAATCAGGTACAGCCTATAGATATCATCCCCCTGAGGATTTTTTACCACATATCCGCAAACAAAACCTTCAGGGGCATTCCTTTGCATATACCCGAATGTCCATGAGTCAGGATCCATCAGCCCCATTGTTTTTTGGGTGGAATTGGTGGGATTAGTTAGATTAGGCAGGTCATCACTCTCTTTCATCTTGATTTCAAGATATTTCATGTCAATAGGAATTAGAACTGTCTCATAACCAACGCAAGTTATCTGTATCCTGTCATCAGGGTTGACCAGACGAAAAGAGAAGTTACCCCCTATATCGGTTAAGCTATGTGCCACGATACGGTCATTTGAATCCCTTTCCACAACGTTCACCATCATCATGGGGCCATCCTTATCTGAAACGGTACCCGATATTACATCACCGGCCTTGGGCTTACCTTGAGCAAACACGGAAACTGCAGCAACCTGCAGCAAAAAAGCCAAAAGAACCAAACGCTTTTTCATTGACATAGGGAAACGATACTTCTGTGTCAGTAATCAGTCACCCAATTGGCAGGTTTCTTGTCAATCCTGAGCAGATAATATTCGCGGTAAGGATCCTGTAGCAACGACGCATATTTCTTAGCCAGGCTCTCCTTTTTCCCAATGGCATCGTACATAGCCTGGTTAATTGCCACAAGAGCGGCGTTATTACCGTTTCTTGGAGACCAGCATTTTGCGCCGTATTGTCTGTTGAAGAATCGATAGGTAGTTCCATCAAGACCGGCAACCATAGCCATTACGCCCTCTCCGGACTTAAGGATATCCAGTTTCTGTTGCATCCACTGTTTATCAGGCAGATTACTGGCCGAATAAACCGAAGCATCTATCAGATTCCTCATCTGATAAGCTAGTTCCTCATCTATTTCAAGCACGTGAGGCTCTGTCTGATTCTGCACTTTTAGTTCCAGACGACACTCCATAGACTGGCTGTTGCAGACACATTGGATTTCATAGCTCTCCTCAAAAGACGGTTCAACTTTTGTGCTCCAGCATACCACGTCATAATTTCTGGGAGATTTCATCATTTCCTCCATCTGTTTCTGGAAGCCTTCGGGGTCTTCAAGCATATTACCACTCCATACCATCGTATACGTTGGGAGCGGTTTGTCACAAGGTTGCAGATACTCATTTGTTCTCTGCGCCATAGCCGACATTGCAAACATCAGCAAAAGACCGGATAAAACCGGCTTAAGATACATTCTCATATTCATTCTATTTTATTGGTTTCAACCTAATCTCATAAGTCCCGCGATCAATCGGGAAAGACAACTTTTCATACCCATCGGCCTCGAAAGACAGATAATTGTCCGTGCTTTTAATACCTATAAGCATAAAGAAACCGTCTTTCTGGTCTGCATTGGTAATTGTAACGGCACGATCCACAAAATCACGCTCACAGATCCTTACCTCTTTATTTGCAATAGGATTGCCGTCAGCGTCAAGTACATGTCCGTTAACCCTTCCTCCCGCTTTAGGAGCAGACTCTATCGGCTTGTGCATATCTTCAATATTCTTTCTGACCAAGGAATCCAGCTGTTCTCTGCTCATCTGGCTCAATTCATTAATCCTTTCAAGTGTAGAATCCAGTTTAGTCTGCAATTCCGCACTATTCTTCTCTGCAGTCCCCACCTGCTGTGCACTCAAAGGAAAGCACACCATCATAAAGACTGGAATCAAAAACAATAAATTCTTTCTCATAAAGCAATTAATCCGGCTATCTATTCTCTAAACTGATTTATACCCAAAATGCGTCTCCTGTTAAAGAACTTTTCTCATAATAATGCTTAAATCAATTTACTGACTATCACGGATCGGTATGGGGATACCTGTTGTCTTATAACCGGGATCTGTAGTGATCTCTACCGGAGGCAGATCATCCTGTTCTTTCATCTTTATTTCAATGAAGGTCGTGTCAATAGGAATATTCACGGTTTCATAACCTACGTAGGATACCCGTATCCTGTCATCCGGGTTGACCAGACGGAAAGAGAAATAGCCCCAATAGTCAGTAACAGAATGTGCTACAACAAGGTCCGATGAATCACGCTCCGTTACGTTTACCATCATCATAGGACCTAAACTGTCACAAACAATACCGGAGATTGTGTCACCCGCATGGGGCTTACTCTGAGCAAACAAGGAAACTGCAGCAACCTGCAGCAAAAAAGCCAAAAGAACCAAACGCTTTTTCATAATTCATTGATTTTTGCAACAAATGTAAGTACTCCCCTATCATCAAAACAACAAAACAGCGCTGCAAAACTGTTGCAAAATGTGTTTCCCTAAAAAAGGTTGACTCAGGTTCTTTTAATGGCAATCTCGCCAAAGTGTCCCACACTCGCCCTATCGACAATACGTTCTGACGCTGGTTGGTGTGGGACACGAGCCTTAGATGAGGGTGTGTAACACACGAATCGGGCTCAGGAGGCTCAGGGAGCGGGTTGTTGTGGGACACTTTGGCGGAGAAAGGGAACAAAAAAGCGGCCCCCGCAAAGAGAGCCGCCTTTTCAATTCATGAAAATGATACAAAAGGGGTCTGTCCCCTTTTGTATTATCCGCCAAAGTTATCGTACATGATGGAGGCAGGATCAACACCCAGGTTGTCCAGCATTCCAGTAACGGCCTTTGACATGGGGCCGGGACCGCACATGTAGTACTCGATATCCTCAGGAGCCTCATGGTCCTTAAGATAGGTCTCGTACATAACGTTGTGAACAAATCCGGGAGTGTACTTGACGCCTGCTGCATCGGCTGCGGGATCCGGACGGTCCAGAGCCAGATGGAAGTGGAAGTTGGGGAACTCCTTCTCCAGACCCAGGAAATCCTGCAGGTAG
>CACWIN010000089.1 GCA_902760965.1 uncultured Bacteroidales bacterium
AGGTGAGGGCCGCAACGTTCTGGCCGAGGCCGATGCGCTTGCCAAGACCATGACCCCTGAGGGCGAGCACAAGCTGGTTGAGACCATCATCATCAAGACCCAGGGATTCGTGAGCGGAAACTTCAGTGAGAACGATGAGGCTCCCATCCAGAAGTTCCGTGATTTCCTGAACCTGTACAAGGGCATTGACAAGGCACAGCTCCGTGCCAACATGAAATATTTCCTGGAGGCCATAATGCCTACCTGTGAGGAGTACAACATGAACATGTGCGTACACCCCGACGATCCCCCGATTGAGGTTCTGGGTCTGCCGCGTATAGTCCGCACCGAGGAGGATATCCAGTGGTTCCTGGATGCAGTGCCCAACAAGCATAACGGTCTTACTTTCTGCGCAGGCTCACTGTCTGCCGGAGCATACAATAACGTGGTTGAGATGGCTAAGAAGTTTGCATCACGCACTCATTTTGTACATCTGCGCTCTTGCCACATATTTCCCAACGGTGACTTTACCGAGGCATCGCACCTGGGTGGCCGTGCCGACCTGATTGAGCTCTGTCGCATATTTGAGAAGGAAAACCCGGCTCTTCCGATGCGTGTTGACCACGGCATGACATTTACCGATGAGCCCGGCGGCATAATGGATGAGTCCAGCCACGGACACAATGCAGGCTATACTCTGCTGGGACGTATGTTCGCCATGGGTCAGGTGCAGGGCATCCTGGCTACCGTTGACCGCGAGCTTGGCATTGAATACAAACAACCCGGATTCTTTGATTGACGCAAAGGGGTCGTTTAACTTTACGCAAAGTCAAACGACCCTTTTGCGTCAACGCTAAACTGAGAAAGAGATGAAACTTACAGAAATAACAAAAGGCGGATTCAAAGCCGCAGAGTGGGAGAGTAAAGGTTATGAGCTCCCAAAGTTTGATATAGCAGCAGTTCGCCGCAAGACTCACGATGCTCCCACATGGGTGCATTTTGGCGGCGGTAACATATTCCGCGCCTTCCCGGCAGCCATCCTGAACGATGCGCTCAATACAGGCAAGTATGACCGCGGCGTGATTGTGGCCGAGACCTTTGATTATGAGGTGATAGACAAGGCCTACGCTCCGTATGATAACCTCTCACTGCTGGTTAGCCTGCAGTCAACAGGCACCGTTGAGAAGAAGGTTATTGCATCGGTAACTGAGGCCCTCAAGGCCGATTTCCAGTTCCCCGACTGGCAGCGCCTTGTGGAAATATTCCGCAACTCCTCACTCCAGATGATATCATTTACCATCACCGAGAAGGGTTACACCTATAACGATGCGGATCTGGCGCGCGGTCTCAAGCCCGTACTGGCCATGGGTAAGGTATGCGCCCTGCTGCTGGAGCGCTTCAATGCCGGCAAGCTGTCCCTGACCGTCCAGAGTATGGACAACTGCTCACACAACGGCGATAAGGTAAAGGCCGGAGTGATGGCATACGCCGAGCGCTGGGTGGCCGATAAGCTGGTACCCGCCGAATTCCTGGCATACCTCAAGGATGAGACCAAGGTTACATTCCCCTGGTCAATGATCGATAAGATCACTCCGCGTCCGCATGAGAAGGTCAAGGAGCTCCTTGCCAAGGACGGCTTTGAGGATAATGACTATATCGAGACCGAGAAGCATACATTCACCGCCCCCTTTGTAAACTCCGAGGAGGTGCAGTATCTGGTAATCGAGGACAACTACACCAACGGCCGTCCGCCGCTGGATCTGGGCGGTGCCCTCTATACCACACGTGAGACCGTCGATAAGGTTGAGACCATGAAGGTAACCACCTGCTTAAACCCCCTTCACACCGCAATGGCCATCTACGGCTGCATGCTGGGCTACACCCTTATCAGTGCCGAGATGGCCGATGAGGATATCCGTCCCTTCATCCAGAAGATGGGTTACATGGAGGCCATGCCGGTAGTGGTTGATCCCGGAATCCTGAACCCGTACGAGTTTATAGGCGCCGTAATCAAACGCCGTCTGCCCAACCCCTTCATGCCCGATGCACCTCAGCGTATTGCCTGTGATACCAGCCAGAAGATTCCAATCCGCTTTGGCGAGACCATCAAGAAATACATAGCCCGCGGTCTTGATATGGACAACCTGGTGCTCATACCTCTGGCACTTGCCGGCTGGGCACGCTACCTTAAAGGCATAAAGGATGACGGCACCCCGTTTGATCCGTCACCCGATCCTCTGCTGGCCGAAATGCAGGCAATCGTAGCTCCTCTGGAAATCGGCAAGGCTGATCAGGACTACTCATGCCTGAAGAAACTCTACAGCCGCAAGGACATCTTTGCTGTAGATCTGTACGAGGCCGGTCTGGGTGAGCGCATAGAAGGAATGGTCAAGGAACTCTACGCCGGTCCCGGCGCCGTCCGCAAGACCCTCCACAAGTACGTCCTGGCTCGCTAAAAAGCCTCACATCAGCAAAATAAGCGCATTAGGAATTGTTCCTGGTGCGCTTTTTATTATTATTTTGCTATATTTGCAAAAATAGTCTGATTATGAAAAAGATTTCAAAGTGGTTACTCACTCTCGTGATTGTTGGCTTCAGTACAGTATCGGTGCTGGCCCAGAAGGCTAAGGATATTGTGATTCTGTATGAGAATGATGTGCATTGCAGTATTGACGGATATACCAAGTTGGCCGGACTGCGCGATGCCATTGCCAAGGCCGATACGTGTTACGTCGGTATTGTGAGCTGCGGCGATTTTGCGGCCGGAGCCGATGTGGGTAAGAACTCACAAGGTAAGTATATTGTGGATATTCTCCGTTCTGTGGGTTATGATGCCATCACGTTAGGTAACCATGAGTTAGACTATGGAGTACCCCATATCAAGGAACTGATGCAGCAGGCAGGTGCCCCGGTTGTATGCTCCAACCTGTTCGATATGGAAGGCAATCAGATTTTCCCGTCATACACAATACACCAGTACGGAAACAAGCGCGTGGCTTTTGTGGGTGCACTTACACCACAGACCATGCAGATTGAAAGGAGTGCATTCTATGACGCTGATCGCAACCAGCTTTATGACTTAAAGCGCGATGCAATCTATGACCTGGTTCAGCAAGCCGTGGATGAAGCTCGTGCCAAAGGAGCCGATTATGTGATCATGCTCTCACACCTTGGTGAAAGACCCGCCAGCCATGTTGACTCCCATGAACTTATAAGCAAGACCAATGGTATTGATGCATTGCTCGATGCCCACACCCATTCCACAGTACCCTGTGTCTATGTTGAGAACAAGGACGGCAAGCAAATCCCCATCACCCAGACCGGTATCCATTTTGCCAACATCGGCAAACTGATAATAACAACCGGCGGCAAGGTAAGCGTCCAGCTCATGCCCGT
>CACWIN010000090.1 GCA_902760965.1 uncultured Bacteroidales bacterium
ATTTACCCGCGTGGGTCTGGCTCAGAGCGCCATTCAGATTGAGGAGTTCCAGAATTCCATATTCAGCACAGGGCTGCGTTACAAGCTTCGTTCCGGTAAGACAGTTGCGGAACTTGGTGTGGTAAGCCGCGCAATGCTCAAGCTCACAGACCTGGAGCAGCCTGTCTATTTTGCCGAGGTTAACTGGGATGAGCTGCTCAAGGCTACACGCAAGGTGAAGACATCATTCGCTGAGCTGCCCAAGTATCCGGCCGTTCGCCGTGACCTGGCACTGCTCATTGACAAGAGCGTCAAGTTTGCCGATATAGAGCGTCTGGCTTATCAGACCGAGAGCAAGCTGCTTAAGGAGGTAACACTGTTTGATGTCTATGAGGGCAAGAACCTGCCTGCCGGCAAGAAGAGCTACGCAGTAAGCTTCCTGCTCCAGGATGAGTCACAGACCCTTAACGATGTCCAGATTGAAAAAGGTAATGAACAAGCTTATTCAGGCTGTTCAGACCAAGCTGGATGCACAACTCAGATAATAACTAAACAATACATACAATGGGAAGAGCATTTGAATTCAGAAAGGCCCGCAAGCTGAAACGCTGGGGCAACATGGCCAAGACATTTACCCGCATAGGCAAACAGATTGCCATTGCTGTCAAGGCTGGCGGTCCGGATCCGGACAACAACTCTACACTGCGTGCCATCATAGCTACCGCTAAGCACGAGAACATGCCCAAGGACAACATTGAGCGCGCTATCAAGAACGCAATGGGCAAGGACCAGAAGGATTACAAGGAGATGAACTACGAGGGTTACGGTCCTCATGGAATTGCCATCTACGTTGAAACTCTGACCGATAACACCACACGTACCGTTGCCAACGTACGTTCAGTGTTCACCAAGTTTGGCGGCACACTGGGTACCAGCGGCAGTCTGGACTTTATGTTCAGCCACAAGTGCCAGTTCACCATCGCCCTTAAGGACGGCGTCGATATGGACGACCTGATTCTGGAGCTCATTGACCTTGGCATTGAGGAGGAGTACGATATTGACGAGGAGGAGAACGAGGTAACCCTGTACGGCGATCCCAAGTCATACGCCGCCATCCAGAAGTGGTTTGAGGAGAACGGCTTTGAGGTTAAGGCTGCCGAGTTTACCCGCATCCCTAACGACCTTAAGGATGTTACCCCCGAGCAGCGCGAGACCATCGACAAGATCGTGGAGCGCCTTGACGAGGACGATGACGTTCAGAACGTCTATACCAACATGAAGCCTCTCGAAGAAGAGTGAAATCATTTGATGCAAAACAGGTAAAGGACCAGGTGGTCCAGTGGATCAGAGACTGGTTTGAAGTTAACGGTAAGGGCTGCAATGCCGTAATCGGTATATCCGGCGGCAAGGACAGCAGTGTGGTTGCGGCTTTGTGCGTTGAGGCGCTTGGCGTTGACCGTGTGATAGGCGTGACCATGCCCAACGGCGTTCAGAAGGATATATCGGACAGTATGATGCTTATTAATCATCTTGGCATCCGATACTTTAACGTGAACATTGCCGATACATACAATGCGCTCATGAACACTATCGGAGAGCAGTTTGCTCCCGATGGCATAGAGATAAGCCGTCAGACTGTCATCAATATGCCGCCGCGTCTGCGTATGACCACGCTTTATGCCATTTCACAGTCAATGAACGGCCGTGTTGCCAATACCTGCAACCTGTCCGAGGACTGGGTAGGCTATTCAACCCGTTACGGCGATGCCGCCGGCGATTTTGCTCCTCTTGGCGGACTTACCGTTGCCGAGGTCAAGGCTATCGGCCGTGAGCTGGGTCTGCCCATTGATCTGGTGGATAAGACTCCGTCGGACGGACTGAGCGGTAAGAGCGATGAGGATAACCTGGGCTTTACATATGCCGTCCTGGACCGATACATACGTACGGGCGTTTGTGACGATCCCAAGACTAAAGCTATGATTGACGACAAGCATGTAAAGAACCTGTTTAAGCTGCAACCTATACCTCATTTTGATTACAAAGGCTGATAAATAGAGGTGTAAATTACAATTATACATTTTATATTCAAAAAAGTGGCTGTTTTGAAAGAAAAACAGCCCTTTTTTAGTATAATGTATTGTAAAAATATGTAATTTCGCGGCGATTTTTAAAAACACATACAATCATGAACGAAATGGTAGGCGAATACGCTGGTCTGATCTGGCGCGCATTGGAGGGTAAGAACGCCCTTTCACAGAAGGAAATTAAAAAGGCTACAAAACTGAAAGACAAAGAGTTTTATCTTGGACTGGGCTGGTTGCTCCGTGAAGACAAAATCAACGTTACAGAGGGAGAGGAGGAAAATTACTACGCTTTGAAGTAATAACCTTCTCAATTTGAATAAAAGAGCCGGAAGCATTATTAGCTTTCGGCTCTTTTGTTATCTTTGCAATCAGTATTACTTAACCAAATTTTATATGGAAAGAACATGGCGTTGGTTTGGCAAGAAGGATAAGATTACACTTGCCATGCTTAAACAGATTGGAGTTGAGGGCATAGTGACTGCCCTGCATGATGTACCATTGGGTCAGGTATGGACGCGTGAGAAAATCCGTGACCTGCGTGAATATATTGAGAGTTACGGCATGCGCTGGAGTGTTGTTGAGAGCCTGCCGGTGGTGGAGACCATCAAGTACGGCGGTCCGGACCGTGACCATCAGATAGAGGTTTACAAGGAGAGCCTGAGGAACTTATCGGCCGAGGGTATCCACTGCATCTGCTACAACTTTATGCCGGTGCTGGACTGGGCACGCACAGATTTGTTCCATATCAATCCAAACGGATCCACCAACCTCTATTTCAATTACGCTGAGTTTGCCTACTTTGACATCTATATACTTAAGCGCGCGGGCGCACGTGAGGAGTGGGCGCAGTTCCGTTTCCCCGCAGGAGTAGGTGAGGGCCGCAACGTTCTGGCCGAGGCCGATGCGCTTGCCAAGACCATGACCCCTGAGGGCGAGCACAAGCTGGTTGAGACCATCATCATCAAGAC
>CACWIN010000091.1 GCA_902760965.1 uncultured Bacteroidales bacterium
TTCAATGTGGGGATTGCTTTTATTGCTGTTGCCATAGTTATATAGTCCTTTCCGTATATCAATTATAATGTTGACCGTTATTGCGAAAGGAGAACAGCGATTGCTCCATACCTCCTGTCTTATCGCTTTAGCGGCGTACATGCTGTAAAGGTACAACTTTTTTTCAATTAACGATAATTTGTAGAGTTTAACGTGAATTTATAAGCATTTTAGTCAATAACTCAAAGGGGACGGTTCTGTTCGCGAACAGAACCGTCCCCAACGCGTTACTCTTTTTCATCTTAGTCTGATTATAATATATCACTCTTTTGCGTTGCCCTACAGCGTTTTAATTAATATTCACTTTGACAGTTTTGGAAGCCTTAGAGGCAGAGCTCCCGGCAGGATCCTTAAGTCAAACTGCGAACCGGGTAGCTGTTCACCGTCTATGTAGATATCAATAAGATCCTTGCTGCTTATTGTCACCTGGCGGGCCTGGCGGTACAGAACCTTGTTCCTGCCAGCGCGGCTGCCTATGTGGTGACCGCTGCGGTAAAGAGGGAACAGTGTCAGTAAGCGTAAAAGACTCATGGCACGGAAATAACAGACATCCATCAGACCGTCATCTACCTTGGCCTCAGGGGCGCAATTGAATTCACCGCCCACGCGCCGGCCATTGGCCACAGTACACAGCACCATGGGGCCACGAGCTATAGGTTCCCCATCTACTGTTACTCTGATACGGTTAAAACGGCTTGTCAAAAAGGCGTTTATCACACCACGAGTATAGGCCTGATGGGCAGACTTTCCCTCAGCCACTAGCTCGTTGGCACGCGATGCCACCTTTGAGTTGAAACCTATGTTACATACGTTCAGACAGTAGCTGTCATTTACCTGGATTACGTCTGTGGGGGTAACCGTGCCGTTCAGCATATCTCTTATGCTGCGGAAATTCCTACCCGGAAAGTTTATTATGAAATCCTCGGTGGCCCCACCAAAATAGAGTATCGCAACGGTCTTGTTGGAGCACTCCCTGGCTGCCTGCTCACTGGAATTGGCATAACCCACCAGACCTGAGGCCACACCGTTTATGATGCCGTTGCCGCCGCAGGCCACAAAACATACATCCTCCTCGGGATGCAGGTCACAGTATAGGCGGACATAACGGGTAGCATCACCCTCACCCATGGTGGTATAAACCTCATGCTGATGAGGTATCTCACCCAACTGCTCGTAGAACTCCCGATATTGGGATGCCTTGTCGGCCCTTCCGTTAACTATATAGATGTATTTCATACCTTCAGACTCATTATCGTGATGTCATCGCTTTGCGGGTACCCAGCGGTATATGCCTTCAATGAGGTGTATAGATTCTCCACTACAGCCTTATCGTCAATATCGGACTCCAAACGGACTATGTTATCCATCAGCCTATCCTCTCCGTACAGTTCAAGCCTGTCATTCTCGGCCTCGGTAATACCGTCGGTATACGCCACTATACGGGTTCCCGGTACCAGGTCAATACACTCCGACTCATACTGGAAATTATCCAGCAGACCTGCCGCCAGATTACTTTTGACCGGCAGGAAATAGGGCTTGCCATCGGGCGGAACAATTACCGGAGGATTATGACCGGCGTTACAGTAGTCCATCCTAAGCGTCTTAAGGTTGATTCGGCCTATAAAAAGGGTTACAAACATGTCGTTACTGTTTGAGTCAGCCACGCTGTTGTTGATACGGTTCACAGACTCATTAAGCGGCAAGTCCAGAGTAGCTACGAAATGGAGCATGGCGCGGGTAATGGACATGACTAGTGATGCCGGAACACCCTTGCCGCTCACATCGCCTACCGCAAAATGCAGCACGCCGTCCTTTAGGATAAAATCATACAGGTCACCACCAACCTCCTTGGCCGGCTTAAGCAACGCATACAACTGAGGTGGGAAATCAGTATTGAGCATTCCCATCTGGATGGTTCGTGCCACGTTTAGTTCGGACTCAATACGCTCGTTGACGCTTTTGGTGGTCTTAAGCTGACTAATGTAATCCGATATGGAGTTCTGCATATACATGAAACTGTCTCTCAGACGCAACATCTCGTCCTTACTGGTTATCTCCGGCAGTTTGGCCTTGAAATTACCCTTGGCCATATTCAGCGCCGATACAGACAGCTCTGTGACAGGACGGGTCATTCTTCGGATCTCACGCCGGCACACGAAATAGATGATAATCAATCCTATCAGCCCCACTACCAGAAGGTTCAATGCCAGCACCAAGGGGGATGCGTTTACGCTTTCGTTGGCAACGACATGACGGGTCACCAGACCTATGGCTATGAAAGATATGAACGATATCAACGACACTATGCCAATGATTCTCCAACTGAGCCTACTTGAAAATGATCTGTTATTCATTATAAGAATGATGTCCTTTTTATTATTAAGTCCTAATTATTAAATTAGAACCAAAAATATAAAATTTGAGTTAATTACTCAAATATTCGAAACAATTTAACAAATTGACAAATCATAAGCAACACTCCCCATTGCACGGTATCGCGCAATGGGGAGTGTTATCAATCAATTATTGATGCCTTATTTCAGGGCCCGCATGGCATTCAGTACAGCCAGGACGGTTACGCCGCAGCAGAACCAGGACTTTAATTCCGATGGCAAGCCAGATATTCTCCTTGGCTATGCGGATTGTGCGGCGGGCTATCTGAACGGCAAGCGCAATCTTGGATGGTTTGTCATCCATGAGCACCACATCGGCAGCCTCGATTGCGGCATCGGACCCAAGTGCACCCATAGCTATGCCTATGTCGGCGCGGGTAAGTACCGGAGCGTCATTTATGCCGTCGCCCACGAATGCAAGCGTTCCGTTTTTGAGAAGCTTTTCTACTTCCGATACCTTATCGGCCGGGAGCAACTGTGCATGGTATTCATCCACACCAACCTTTG
>CACWIN010000092.1 GCA_902760965.1 uncultured Bacteroidales bacterium
CTGGAACGCCAAGATGCGTTTTGGCAAGACATTCACCACATATCAGCTGGCGCTGCGGATGGGGTGGACCAAGGTGCTGGTGCTTACTTTCAAGCCTGCGGTAAAGACCGCATGGGAGGAGGATTTACTTACCCACAAGGATTTTGAAGGTTGGCAGTTCTGCCAAAAACAGGATGACCGTGAGTTTAATTACGTGAATGAGCGCAAACCGTTTGTCTGTTTTGCGTCTTTTCAGGATGTGTTGGGACGTAACGCTGTGGGCGGAATAAAGTCTACTAATGAGTGGATTCAGAATGTTGATTGGGATTGCATAGTACTGGATGAGTATCACTACGGAGCTTGGGGCAAGAACGCCAAGAACTATTATGACAAGAAAGACCCAGCCTTGATGCGGGCAGAGGAGGTGGGCGAAATCATATCTGAGGATGCCGATAATGTACGGGAACTTGAGGCTCGTGAGATGTATGATGAGGAGTTGATGCCGTTACGTACTCATGCATATCTGTATCTGTCAGGCACACCTTTCCGTGCCATATCTACAGGTGAATTCATTGAGGAGCAGATTTACAACTGGACATATTCTGATGAGCAACGTGCCAAGGAGGCTTGGAAGGGGCCTAATAATCCCTATGCCCAGCTGCCTAAAATGGTGATGCTCACATATCAGTTGCCCGACAGCATACGTGAGATTGCATCGCAGGGTGAGTTTGATGAGTTTGACCTGAATGAGTTCTTTAGGGCCGATTCAAGCGGATTTATACATGAAGAATATGTCCAGAAATGGCTGGACCTGATTCGCGGCGCTTATATTGAGAATATCGTGTCGGAATTAAAATTGGGAGTGGAGAAACCACCTATGCCGTACTCTGACTCGCGTCTGCTCAGTTACCTACAACATACCTACTGGTTTCTGCCATCGGTGGCTGCCTGTAAAGCAATGGCTGGATTGCTGAATAAACGGTATAACAGGTTTTATTCTGAATACAAGGTTATTGTCGCCGCGGGCAATGAGGCCGGAATGGGAGCCGATGCGGTGGGACCAGTTTATAATGCTATGGAGGACCCACAAAAGAGCAAAACTATTACGTTGTCATGTGGTAAACTATCGACAGGCGTTACCGTTAAGCCATGGACAGGTATATTGATGCTTAGGAATACGACATCCCCCGAGACCTATTTCCAGGCAGCGTTCCGCGTGCAGTCTCCATGGACCATCCGTGATGAGAATGGTGATGAGGTGATACTCAAGCCGCTTTGCTATGTCTTTGACTTTGCACCTAACCGTGCTCTGCGCCTGGTCGAGGAATACAGTTGCCAGCTTAACGTACATGAGTCTAACCCCGAAAAGAAAGTAGAGGAATTCATAAAGTTCCTGCCCATACTTGCATTCGACGGTTCATCCATGAAGGAGATTGATGCAGCCGGTGTGCTTGATATGGCAATGAGTGGTACTACTGCAACTCTGCTTGCCCGCCGTTGGGAATCGGCTGTTCTGGTAAATGTGGATAATGCAACGCTTCAACGTCTGATGAATAACCCGGAGGCTATGCTTGCGCTTATGAACATTGAGGGATTCCGCAGCCTGAATAGCGATATCGAGACCATCATAAACAAGTCAGAGAAGGTCAAGAACACTAAAAAAGAGCGAGGTGATGACCTTACGCCTAGGGAGAAAAAGGAACTATCGGACGAGGAGAAAGAGTATAAGAGCAAGCGCAAGGAGATACAGGAAAAACTAATAAAGTTTGCCACCCGAATACCGGTGTTTATGTATCTGACCGATTACCGCGAATATTCCCTGAAGGATGTGATAGAACAATTGGAGCCTGAACTATTCCGTAAGGTAACAGGCTTAACGCTAAAGGATTTCAGTCTACTTGTAAGTTTGGGCGTATTTAACAGCGAACTCATGAACGATGCCGTCTATAAGTTCAAACGTTATGAGGATTCATCGCTGGAATATACCGGAATTAACACCCATACCGGTACACTTATAGGTGGTTGGGATACAGTGATTGATACGGCAAAGGTGCTATCTGAAGAAGAGCCGGTTTACAAGGCTGTGGCAGAGCTGACTCCTGAACTGGAAAAAGAGCAACCTTGGGAATACATCAAAGTGGGTGATACTGTCTATCACAAGAGCCTGGGCAAAGGAAAAGTGATGTCAGTTGATGAGGGGTATCTGTTCGTGAAATTCTCACTTCGCGAATCAAAATTCCATTATCCTGATGCCTTTGATAAAGGTTTCCTCTCGATGAAAGCCTTCTAAATGAGCAGAACTTAAGGGATATAGTATCGGAAACCATGGCCGCCCGTGGGCTTGTGAACGGGAGGGGCCCGCGCCCGTAGGGCGTGGGAGGGATAGCGCGTAGCGCGTAGTTTCAGATACTATATCCCTTAAGTTCTCTTTCCTATTTGTAGGGAGTAAAAAATGCAGTA
>CACWIN010000093.1 GCA_902760965.1 uncultured Bacteroidales bacterium
GAGATTGTACAGGTACATGGTTTCTACTACTCAGAAAAAGACAATATGCTTTCTGTTGATGTAGTTCCTGATGATACAATACATGATGACGCAGCACTGATAAATAAATTGACCGCACAAATTGAACCTTTGACTCCAGGATTACAGGTAATTATCGTAGTGGACCACAACTACAGCGAATAATGGCAGATAAGTACGCACTGTTTTTTGATATAGACGGAACGCTAGTGAGTTTCAAAACCCACCAGATTCCGCAATCCACTGTCCGTGCGCTGACCGATGCCAAGGCAAACGGAGCGCAGATATACATCGCCACCGGACGTCCGCCTATGATTATCACCAATCTGGGTGAAATTGAGCACCTTATTGACGGATACATAACCATAAACGGCGCACTGTGTTTTATAGGCAATGAGTTGGTATGCTATCATCCCATACCCCATCAAGATGTGATGACGTGTGTTCAGGACTCACAGAAAAAGGGATATGGTCTGATTGTAGTGGGACGTGACAAGGCAGCAGTACTTGACCCCACAGGCAGTGTGGATCGCATATTCCGTCAGTATCTCAACGTAAAGGAGTTTGACCATACGTCACCGCTCCAGGAACTGCTGGAGCAGGACGTCCTGCAACTGACAGCCTTCTTTGATGCCGATTATGAAAAGCAGATGCTGCAACGGTTACCTCACTGTGTTTCCGGCCGATGGCATCCCGAGTTTACAGACATTACCGCCAGAGAGGCCGATAAAGGCAAAGGCATCCAGGCAATTGCCCGATATAAAGGCTTTGACCCCAGCCACACCATTGCCTTTGGCGACGGGGGCAATGACCTCTCAATGATTCTGCAGGCAGGAATAGGCGTCGCCATGGGCAACGCAACTCCTGAACTTAAACAACATGCCGACTACATAACCGACCCAGTAGATGAAGACGGTATCCTCAACGCCATAAATCATTTACTTTTGCGCCGCAAAGGGGTCGTTTAACAATGCGTCACTTTGTGAATTGGCGGGGTGTGATGCCGGTAATTTTCTTGAACAGGCGGGTAAAATGGTGCGGATAGTCAAAACCCAACAGGTGGGCGGTCTCGTTGATGTTATGGCCGTTCATCAGAAGGTTCTTGCCCTGCTCAATTACGAATGAATGTATGTAGCCGATGGCCGTGCCGCCGGTGGCCTTATGCACCACATCGCCCAGGTATCGGGCCGAATACGCCAGCTGGTCGGCACAGTACTGTACCGATGGCACTCCCATATCCAATTGACGCTGCTGATAACAAGCTGTTGAACCTTTTAAGCAGGTCCGATGAGCTTTTGTCCTCCTTGGAAAGCTGGCGCAGGTAAATTCTGTTGCAGTATTCCAACACCAGACGTATGTATCCGAGTATCACTGTTCGAAGCGCAGGTGAATCCGTATTCTCCTGCAACTCATGCCGTAGTTGTGTAAGCAACTGGGTTATCCTGCCCCACTCCGATGTCTCCATCACCAGCGTCTCGGTGGCAAAATAAGAGAAGAAACGGTAATCCTTCATCCTGGGCTCCAGGTCCGTGCCGTGAATGAGTTGTGGCGAGAACAGCAATGCCCACCCGCTCAGGTAAAGCTCCTCGCCGTTATCCTCACGCCCGCCTATCTGACCCGGCTCCACGGCTATGATGGAACCGTCAGGGGCATCGAACATCTTCATGCCGTAGGTAAGGTTCTTGGGGAAACTGCGCTGGATAAAAAGCCCGTAAACACCGTACCGGTTAAGGCTGGAGTGTATGGGCGACACCTCATCATAATGCACGATACTTACCAGCGGATGCAACACCGGAGCGTTCACGTATCGGCCGTAAACATTAGGATCTGAGACCTGCAGGATATTCTTCATAACGCCCGTAAAGGTAGATATTTTGTGCAAAATACGCAATAATCTGCGAAATTGGTAGAAATCGGGCAAAAATCGGTATATTACTCTCTTTCTTGTCCGTTACCTTTGCATCGGTAATCAAAACTTACAATCGTATGAGACAGATTCTGATTATTATGACCGCAATGCTTATGGCTTGCTGCTCCAAAGAGAGCGCGATATCGGCCCAGGATACATTAGATTATAAGATGAATATTACAATTGACGGACAGACTAAAAGTGTCACTCTTACTGATAATGACGCGACTAAAGCACTTGTTGAGAAACTTGGGCAGGGCCCTGTAACCGTGACTCTTAACAGCAGCGGCGGTTTTGAAATCTGGGGCGCACTGGGATTCTCATTACCCACCAGCAACCAGC